>JACUUM010000045.1 GCA_014859305.1 Coriobacteriia bacterium | reverse complement strand
TGGTGGAGGCGCGGGGCGCTCAGCCGCAACGCTCCTGGCGCGAGGTCCGCGCGGTGCTCGAGTCCGCGCCGCTGCCCTCGCCGGTCCGCGACGCCGCGTCGCGCGCGTTCGGCGGGCTGGCCGAGGCGGAGGCCGGAGCGCACGGCGTAGGGATCGACGAGGTACGCTTCCACGAGGTCGGCGCCGCGGACTCGATCGTTGACGTGGTGGGCGTGTGCGCGGGCCTGCATGCCCTGGGCGTCGAGCGGGTCACGAGCTCGCCCGTCGCGCTGGGCTCCGGGAGCGTCGCCTGCGCCCACGGCACGCTGCCGGTGCCCGCCCCGGCTACCGCCCGCCTGCTCGCGGGGATCCCCGTCGTCGCCGGCGAGGCCGGCGGCGAGCTCACCACGCCCACCGGCGCCGCGCTGTTGCGCGCCTTGACCGCCGGCTTCGGGCCGGTCCCGCCGATGACGCTGCTGGCGGCGGGATACGGACTGGGATCGCGCGAGATCGCGGCCCCCAACGTCGCGGTGCTCCTGCTCGGCGACGCCGAAGAGGAGCCGCAACCGTCGGAAGAGCGCGTCGTCCTGCTCGAGACCAACGTCGACCACATCAGCGCCGAGCACCTGGCGTACGCCGCCGAGAGGCTGCGGGACGCGGGAGCACTCGATGTCTGGCAGACCCCGGCCGCGATGAAGAAGGGCCGCCTGGGTGCCGTGCTGGCGGCGCTGGCACGCTCCGGGGAGGCGGCGGCCCTGGCCGCGCTGCTCGCGCGCGAGACCGGGACGCTGGGCGTGCGGGTCGGGCACGTGCGGCGACGCGTCGAGGCCCGGGAGTCCAGGGCCGTGCGCACCTCCCTCGGCGAGGTCAGGGTGAAGACGGCGGGCGGCCGGGTGCGACCAGAGCACGACGACGTCGCGGAGATCGCGCTGCGTACGGGGATGCCCTACGACGAGGCCGAGCGGCTGCTTAGCGAGGAGGCCCGGCGCGAGTTGTCCCGCGAGGGGGGCGGGGGGACCGAGCGGGAAGACGGCGAGTAGCGGCCCCCCGGACCGGGGCGGCGCCGGATCGTCGACACGTCCAGGCCCGCGCCGCTTAACGCACGGGCCTGGACCCACGGCCAGCTGAACTTCTCCGGCGCCCGCCGGCCATGGCTCATCCGGCGCCGGGACCCCTGCCCAGATGACGTTTCGTCAGAGTCCCTACATGTATTATCGGTGCTGTGACCTGCGATGATTAGCGGCGGCGGACGGACGGCCCCCCAGTGACGGGCGTCACCCGTGGCGCGTCGGCGGCTGCTGTCGGGCCGGCACACCGGGAGCGAGGCACCGGTCTCAGGCGACCGCCCACCGGCCGTCCTCGGCGGCAAGGAACCCCTCGTCCCGCAGCCTGCCGAGGAGCTCCTCGGCGTCTCCGGCGGCGACGCCGGCGAGCGCGGCGTAGCGCTCCGTGGTGCCGCCCGGCTCGTCCAGCACGGCGCGCAGGAGCCTCGCGCGCGCCTGCCGCCGCGAACCCGCCAACGGCGCCTGAGGCGCGTGGTGCGCGCTTCGCCGGCAGGGGTTGGGCGTGGTGCGCTTCAGATGCGCGCCGTAGTCCATCAGCGCGTAGTACCACTCGCGCGGGTCGTCGCGGTCGAGGGTGGCCTCGACGAGGGACATCAGCTCGCGGTCGGGCACGTCGCAGCGATCGCCGAAGAAGCGGTGCAGGTAGACCGCCCGGATGTTGGTCTCGACGTAGGGGTGGGGCTCGCCGTAGGCGAACGCGGCGACCGCGCCCGCCGTCGCCGGCCCGACCCCGGGCAGCGCCAGCAGGCCCTCCAGCGTGCGCGGCAGCTCGCCGCCGTGCTCGGCCACGACGGTCTCGGCCATCCGCTTCAGATGCACGGCACGCCGGTCGTACCCCATCCCGCGCCAGACCTTCAGCACCTCGGACAGCGGCGCGGCGGCCAGGGCGCGCACGTCCGGGAAGGCGGACATGAAATCGGGCCACTTGCGCTCCACACGCGGGACCTGCGTCTGCTGCAGCATCACCTCGGAGACGAGGACGGCGTAAGGGTCGCGCGTACGACGCCACGGCAGGTCGCGCCCATACTCGCGGTAGACGTCGCGCACCTCCTCGCGGAAGGCCTCGACCTCCGCCGAGGTCAGGATCGGTCCCGCGTCACCCTCGCCCGCACGCACCCGCCGCCGGCTCCCGTCCTCGGCCACCGCAGTCCTCCTCGCCCGCGCCTCAGCCGTACACCAGCACCCCCGCCAGGGTCACGCCGTTCAGCGCGACCCACATCGCGTTGATGCCCCAGAGCGCCTTGCGACCCTCCAGCACGCCGTACGTCGTCCACATGAGCGACATGAACAGCGCGGCGCTGAGCGTGACCGCGCTCAGCCCCGCGGCATGCTTCAGCACCCAGATCTTGTAGAGCTGGGGCGCCGTGGCCGTGGGGGACACGAGCCCGAATCCCACCAGCGCCCTCTCGAAACGCTCTCGCGCCACCTCGCGCTTCATCGGTCGGAGAGCCCCTTTCCTCGCCTCGTTCGCACCGGCATCGCTCGCCGCCCATGGTGCGGCGACGGGGCAAGGCGCAAGCGACGCCGGTGCCAAGGAGCGGGTCCTCGCCGGCCGTCAACTTCTCGAGAACTCGCCGTTCACCTGCGGTGAGATGCGCGACCGACGGCAGCGACGCCGCAGGAAGGCCCGACCAGTGAGAACGTGCCTGATCGAGGGTAGAAGTGGACTACCCCCGTCAGCCGGCCGCACCGATGAAGGAGGCGCGCCATGGTCGTCGTCGAGCGCGAACGGACGAGCCCGTTCGCCTGGGTGGTGGTGCTCATCATCGTGTTGCTGCTGGCCGCCGGAGCGTTCTGGCTGTGGCGCTCGGGCGCCTTCCAGGGCGGAGGCGGCCGCACGGACATCGACATCGAGCAGCGGCAGGAAGCGCCGCGGCAGGACGGGAACGGCGACACGGACATCACCGTGCCCGAGGATGGCGGCGAGGGTGGCGCGGGAGAGGGCGGCGGCGAGGACGCGCAGCCCTAGCCTAGCTCACGGCCAGTCGCTCCTGCATACGCCGCGCGAGCAGCCTCACGACCCCGAGCAGCACCAACCCGATCCCGACAGCCGCGGCCATCTCGGCCCACACGTCCGCGAGGCCGGCCCCCTGGATGGCGATGCGGTAGATGGGGTCGATCACCCAGAACGTGGGGAACAGCCGCGCGATCCATTGCGGCCAGTCGGGGAAGATGTAGAAGATCACCGGCCCGAAGATGAGGAAGCCGGTCCCCTTCACCAGGCCGAAGAGCGTCTGGGTGTCCTTGGAGGCGGTCGCGAAGACCAGCCCGATGAGCGCCGAGACCGCCGCGGCGATGCCGATGCCGAGCAGCAGCGCGCCCGGCGAGGCGCCCAGAGCGTCGTTGAGCGCGAGCGTCACGACCGACATCACCACCGCCACCGCGAAGCCGACCGCGGCCTTGGCCGCCAGGACCTCCGAGAGGCGAACCGGCGTGACGAGCAGGGCGTCCAGCGTCCCGCGCTCCCGCTCCTCCACCACGGCGAACGCGGTGAGGAAGACGCCGGCCATTATCAGCGCGTACATGACGATCACCGGCACCAGCCGGGTGGCGATGGGCAGGGACTCCTCTCCGAGGTCGACGATCTCGACCTCGACCGGCGCCGCCCTGCCCTCCACCTCGCGCACCAGGTCCAGAGCGGTCACCGACAGGATCCCGCGGTTGGACGCGAGGCTCTCGCCGCTGATGTGGAAGCGCAACTCGGGGCGCTCGCCGGCGCGCACGGCCTCGTCGAAGCCGGCCTGCAGCACGATCCCCGCGTCCTGGTCGTTGGCCTCGACCTGCCGCATGAGCTCCTCGGGGTCGTCGAGCATCGTGACGCGGATGCCCTCGAGCCGGCGGGCCTGAGCGGCGACCTCGGAATCGCCCTGGTCCACGATGCCCAGCCTCGGCACCGGCTCGAAGAGGCTGGCGAAGGCCACCTGCACCAGGAACGTCAGCATCACGGGCAGAAGGACGGCCCACATGAAGATCGCCGACCGCGGCCCGAGGCGTACGTCCTTTGCCATCACGGCAGCATCAGGCGAAGGCTCATAGCGTCTGCACCTTCCTCCTGAGCACGACGAGCCCGACCGCGAGCAGGGCCGCCGCCCAGGCGACCGCGCCGGCCAGATGCCGCCACAGCTCCGTCCACGTCTCGCGGTAGGCCGTCACACCCACCATGGTCTGGAAGACGCCGTAGGTCGGCACGGCGCGTATCCACAGCGGAGCCGAGCCGGGGAACAGGATCGTGAACGCGGGCAGCGCGAGCGGGATGAGGAACACGACGCCCAGGAACAGCGTGCCCATGAAGTCGCGGCCCGCAGACCCCGAGATGAGCGCGACCGCGGTGGCTATCACCGCTCCCAAGAGCGTCGCGGTCAGCAGCAGCCACCACTGGCCGATGAGCGAGCGGGTGACGGCCAGCAGGATGAGCGCCTGGCCGAACGCCAGCAGAGTGCCGAGTATCGTCTTGGCGGCGAGCACGTCACCCACCCGAGCCGGGGTGACGAGCAGCGCCGTGACGGTCCGCTGCTCCACCTCGATCGCGACGAGGGAGGCCAGCGCCATGGACTCCATCATCAGCACGAAGTACGCGAGCATCGGGCGCATCCGCTCGCGCAGCGACACCTGCCGCCCCGCGCGGTCCTCGCCGAGGATGATCGTCTCCTCCTCCGGCAGCCGCACCGGGATCGCGGCCTCGGGGTCCTGCCCCGCGGCCGTCGCCTGGAGCAAGTAGGCGATCTCGCGGATCGCGCTCGTCATGGCCCCGCGTATCTCGGAAGGCACGCCGGCCTCCACGTACACCTCGACCGTGGTGCGCTCGCCGGCCGAGGTCCGCTCGACGAAGTCCGGCGGGAACGCCAGCCCGACGGCGATCTCCGCGATGTCGCCCGGCGGCGGCCGCTCGCCGGACACCACGTCACGGAGATCCTCGACCGTGTCGAACGCGACGACGTCGAGGCCTTCGGGCTCCTCGGCGCCGTCCTCCCCCATCCCGGTCAGCGCCTCGGCGAGCGCAGCCGGGTAGACGCCCACCGTGATCGTCTCGTCCACGGTCGTGGGCATGAGGTAGAAGACGGCCACGAACATGACGAGGCCGAACGTGGTGAGGAGCACCCACAGCCGGTCCCGGGTGTAGGCGCGCACGTCCTTGCCGAGGATCGTCGCGACGACCCGGGCGCGGGAGCCGAGAGCCGTCATCCCTCGAGCCCCCGTCCTGTCATCTGGATGAAGATCGCCTCGAGGGTGGCCTCCTCGGTGTGGATGGTCATCAGGCCCTCCGCGCCGACCGCGGCCATCAACCGCTCGCCCGCATCCGGGGCGTCCAGCGCCACGACCTGCTCGCGGATCCCGCCGTCGGTGCGCACGCGCACCTTCACGGCGCGCTCGCCGTACGCCAGCTTCAGATTCTCGGGTGTGTCCAGAGCGTAGACGACGCCCTCGTTCAGGAAGGCCACGCGGTCCGAGAGCTCGTCGGCCTCCCACATGTCGTGCGTGGTCAGCAGCACGGCCACGCCCCGCTCGGCCTGCTGCTTGATGAGGTTGCGGATGGCTTTGGACGACACCGGATCCAACCCGTCGGTGGGCTCGTCGAGGAAGAGCACCTCGGGCTCGTTGACCAGCGCGCGCGCGACCATCAGGCGCTGCCGCATGCCCTTGGAGTACCCGCCCACGCGGTCGCGCCCCCGCTCCGCCAACCCCACCCTGCGCAGCAGCCCGTCGACGTCGGGCCTCACGCCGAACAGGCTGCCGAAGAAGCGCAGGTTCTCCGCGCCGGACATGTTCAGGTACAGGTTCTTCTCCTCGAACACCACGCCGATGCGCGCCTGGACCTCGGGGGTGTCCCGGCCCGTGTCTGCGCCCAGGATCCGCGCGCGCCCGCCCTTGGGCTTGAGTTGGCCGGTGAGCATCTTGATCGTGGTGGACTTGCCGGCGCCGTTCGGACCGAGGAAGCCGAGGATCTCGCCGGGCGCCACGTCGAAGCTGATGCCTTTGACCGCCTCGAGGTCTCCGTAGCTGTACCGCAGGTCCTCGACTTGGATCGCGGGCTGCGTCATCGTCGGCTCCCTTCCGGCCCCGGTGGGCCCGAGGCACCACGATGAGATTCTAGCGCTCCTCGGCACGAGAGGGACGGGTGACGCGAGAGATGCCGACGGGGCGGGTACAACGAAGCGTGGTCCGGCCCCGACGGGCTGCGATAGAGTGTGCCGTACAAGCCGAGCCCGAAGGAGGCAGTCATGGCACCGGAATCCGGCGAAACGGTACGGGTCCACTACCGCGGGACGCTTTCCGACGGAACGGAGTTCGACAGCAGCAAGGGGCGCGACCCGCTCGAGTTCAAGCTGGGCGAGGGCCAGGTGATCCCGGGGTTCGAGTCGCACGTCTCGTCGCTGCGGCCCGGGGAGTCCGCCACCTTCACGATCCCCGCTCAGGAAGCCTACGGTGAGCGGGTGGAGAGCGCGACCCAGCCGGTCCCCAAGGACGCGTTCCAGACGGAGCCCGAGGTCGGGTGGCAGGTCCAGCTCACGTCCCGGGACGGCCGGCAGGTCATGGCCCAGGTGGCCGAGATCGAGGACGAGGAGGTCGTGCTCGACTTCAACCACCCGCTCGCGGGCGAGGACCTCACCTTCGAGGTCACGCTCGTTGCGGTCGAGGGACGGTAGCCCGCCGAGGGCGAGAGAGAGGGCTCCCGGCGACGGGAGCCCTCGGCATCTCGGCCCGCGTACCCTCGGATCGCCCGCGTACGCTCGCGATCACTTGGCGACCCAGCCGCCGTCGACGGGGTACGCCGCACCCGTGATGAAGCTCGACTCGTCGGACGCGAGGAACAGCGCCATGTTCGCGATCTCGTCGGCGGTGCCCCAGCGCGGGATCGCGTTGCCCTCCACGAACCCGGGCACCCCCTGGAAGTCGGTCGTCATGCCCGTGGTGACGGCGCCGGGGCATATCGCGTTGACCCTGATCCCCTGCGGCGAGAGTTCGATCGCCATCGACTTCGTGATGCCCACGACGCCGTGCTTCGACGCCGTGTAGGAGAGCCCGCCCGCGCCGCCGACGAGACCGGCTATCGACGCGGTGTTGACGATCGAGCCCTTCCCCTGCTTGAGCATCTCGGGGACCGCCTTCTGGGAGAACATCGCCACGCCCTTGAGGTTGATCCGCAGGACGCGGTCCCAGTAGTCCCAGTCGGTGTCCATCAGGCCGGCCATGTCGATGATGCCGGCGTTGTTGCACAGGATGTCGAGCCTGCCGAACCCGCCGATCGCAGCCTGCATCGCGGCGTCGATGTCGGCCGGGTCGGAGATGTCGCCGCGCACGGCGACGGCCTCGCACCCGGGCCCCCGCACCAAGCCGCAGGTCTCCTCGGCGGATTCGCCCGCGTAGTCGACGGCGACGACCTTCGCGCCTTCCTTGCCGAAGCGGACCGCCATCGCACGGCCCATCCCCGAGCCGGCTCCGGTGATGATCGCGACCTTGCCTTCGAGTTGACCCATCGTCTCACCCTTTCCCCTGGGCGACGGCCTGGTCTGCAGGCCCTTCGCCCGCCAACGGATGCGCATCCGAAGCTAGCAGTTCGTGCCGATCGTTACAAACCGCGGCAGGTCGCGCGGGACGAACTCGCGCGGGCGAACGAAAGCGGCCCCGCCGTCGCCGGAGAGGCCGCTCTTGGACTCGGTGGTGCGGGTGAAAGGAGTTGAACCTTCACGGGGTCGCCCCCACATGGACCTGAACCATGCGCGTCTGCCATTCCGCCACACCCGCACGTGGCAGGGCGGTAGGATAGCACCTCGTGCCAGCAGGGACAAGGCGGATGGACGCCTCAGGACCATGGACAGCGCTGCGGGGATCCTTGGCGCACTGAGCCGAGAGCGCGCGATATGATGGGCGCGTGGAACAGTCGCTGGTCCTCGGCAGGTACCGGCCTCTCGCCGAGCTCGGCTCCGGCGGGCACGGCGAGGTCGTGCTCGCCTACGACACCAAGATGGCCCGCAGGGTCGCGATCAAGCGCCTGCGCCTGCCCGTGGACGGGACGGGGCGCCCCTCGCGGCAGGCGGGCCTGGCCGAGGCGCGCACCGCGGCGATGCTCAACCACCCGCACATCGTGACCGTGCACGAGTGGGACACCGACGCCGACGAGGCGTTCCTGATCATGGAGCACGTGGACGGCGTCTCGCTCGCCGACCTGCTCGAAGCGCGCGGTGCCCCACTCGACCTGGACGAGGCCGCCGCCGTGGCGCTCGCGCTCGGCTCCGCCCTGCGCTTCGCCCACGAGAACGGCGTGCTGCACCTGGACCTCAAGCCCGAGAACGTGCTCCTCTCGCGCGACGGGCGCGTGAAGGTCGCGGACTTCGGCGTCGCGCAGCTCACGGGCTTGGCCGGCTCCGCCTCGCCGACCGGCGGCACGCTGGGCTTCATGCCCCCCGAGCAGCTGCGCGGAGGCGAGCTCGACGACCGCGCCGACGAGTGGGCGTTCGCGGCGACCCTGTACGAGGCGCTCACCTCCGCCGCGCCGCTTGCTTCCGAGTCGCTGGAAGGGGCGGTCTTCAAGGCCGAGATCGCGCCGGTGCCCGCACCCTCGGAGTTCGAGCCGCGCGTCCCGCCGGCCATCGACGAGGCGCTGCTGACGGCGCTGGCTCCGGCGCCCGAGGACCGCTTCGACGACGTCTCCGAGCTCACCGCGCGCCTCGCGCCCTGGCTGGGCGACGCCGCGGCCGGCAGCGGGTCCCTCGCCAGCGCCGTGGACGCCCTCCTCGCCGAGGAGGAACCCGCCGAGGAGGGCGCGGCGGGAGCGTGGGACGTGCTGGCTCGCTACTCCGGGGGGGCGCGCCGCGCGGCGGCGGCGCTGCTGGGAGGATGGCTCGCCTGGGGCGGGCTCACTGCGCTGCCGCTCCCGTCCACCGCCGCGGCGGCGGCTGCCGCGCTCGTCGCGCTCGCCGGCGCTCTCGCTCCCGGCCTGGGGCTCGCGCTCGGCCTCGCGTGCCTCGCGGCGGGCCTCGGCACCGTGTCGTGGCTCGCGAGCGCGACCGTGGTGCTCCTCGGCGGGGCGTGGTGGCGGCTGCTGGGGCGCGACGGGAGCGCGCAGGCGCTCTTCACCCTCGCCGCGCCCGCGATGGCCGCGCTCGGCGCCGGGCCGGCCGCGCCGCTGCTCGCAGGCTTCGCGAGCCCCCCGCTGGCGGCCGCCGCCTCCTCGGCGGCCTCGGCCGTCGCCGTGATGTCGGTCTCGGCGGCCTCCGGCGGGACGCCCCCGCTTCTGCGCGTCCCGCCTTCGCTGCTCGCCGATCCCGTCGGCACGCTCGGCGCCGCGCCGCTGGGCGCGCTCGTCGCCGACCCCGGCCCGCTGCTGGTGGTGGCGGCCTGGGCGACGGCCGGCGCCACGTCCTCGCTGCTGTGCTCGCGCTCCACGAGGACAGGTGCGTGGGCGGGCGCGGTGCTCGGCGGCGTCCTCATGGGGGCCGCCTACGCGATCTGGGCCGCGATGCCGGCGGGGTTCGAGTGGCCCGACGAGACGGTGCTACGGCAGCTCTCCGCCTCACTTATAATGGTCGTGCTCGTCGCAGCCGCCGGGCCCCCGGCTCGGCCGGAGGAGGAGCCGCTCGGGCTGGGACGCGCACGCTGACCGAACCGCCCGCCCGCAGGAAGCCGCCGCATGAGCATCCTCTCGGAGTTCGAGGACCGTGTCGCCCACGCCGTCGAGGGCTTCTTCTCCGGCGCCTTCCGCTCTCCGGTCCAGCCCGCCGAGATCGCCAAGGCTCTGGCGCGCGCGATGGACGACGGCCGGGCGGTCGGCGTCGGTAAGGTCTACGCTCCGACCTGCTTCACCGTGGCGCTCTCTCCCGAGGATGACAGGAAGCTGTCGGCCTTCGAGTCCACGCTCGGCGGCGAGCTCGCCACCTACCTCGTGGCCCACGCCGACGAGCGCGACTACGAGCTCGCCGGCCGGCCCGAGGTCGGGTTCGTGGTCCACGACGACCTCAAGATGGGGCGTTTCCGAGTGGCGGCCGAGATGGCGCCGCCGGCCGAGGCGGCGGGCTCGGGCCTACGCCCCACGGCCTCCGCGCAGGGATCGCGTCCCTCCTTGAGCAGGATGTCGACCGTGACGATCGGCGGTGTCGACCACGACGTGGTGCTCCGCAGCGAGCGCGTCGTCGTCGGCAGGCTCGGGGAGTGCGGCATCTGCCTCGCCGACGCGAACGCGTCGCGGAAGCACGCGGCGTTCGTGCGGGACGGCGAGGGATGGGCGATCGAGGACCTCGGCTCCACCAACGGCACCTTCGTCAACGGCGTGCGCTCCCCGCGGAGCCGCCTGCGCGACGGGGACGTCATCCAGATCGGCGTGACCAAGCTCGTCTACCACGAGCCGACGGTCTAGCACCGCGGCGGCCGGGAGGACCACGGGCGTATGGTCGACATCATCCTGCTGTTCGGGAAGCTCGTCTTCCTCGCGCTCATGTACCTGTTCCTGTTCGCGGCGGTCCGCGCGGGCCTGGGGCTCGTCGGCGGCCCGTCGGCGGCGCCGGCGCGGGTCGGCGGCCTCGCGCTCGCCGTCACACGCGGGCCGGCCGAGCTCAGGGGCGTGAAGGTGCCGCTGAAGGGGCCCGTCGTCGTCGGCCGGTCGCCGGAGGCCGATATCGTCATCGCGGACGACTTCGTCTCCTCCAAGCACGCCCGGGTGGTGCTGGCCGGCGGCGGAGGGGCCGTCCTGGAGGACCTCGGCTCCACGAACGGCACCCTTCTCAACGGTCGGCGCGTTACTCGCTCTGTACCCCTCAAGCCCGGCGACCTGATCGGGCTCGGTACCGTCGAGCTCAGGCTGGAGCGGTCGTGACGAAGGCCCACGCGGGATTGACGAACACCGGGCGCATCCGCCCGATCAACGAGGACGCCATCCTGGTCGCCCCTCCGCTGTACGCCGTGGCGGACGGCCTGGGCGGGCACCAGGCGGGCGAGGTGGCCAGCCGGATCGCCGTCGAGACGCTGCACCGGCAGGCGCCGCGCCGCGCCGACCCCAAGGCGCTGGGCCGCGCCGTCCGCGCCGCCAACGCCGCGGTGATCGAGGCCGCCGAGAGCGGGCGCGGGCGCGCCGGCATGGGCACGACGCTGACGGCCGTCATGGTCGAAGGCCTGCGCATCGCCCTCGCGCACGTCGGGGACAGCCGGGCCTACCTGTTGCACGGCGACGGCGTCCTCGAGCGCATCAGCCAGGACCACTCGATGGTCGCCGACATGGTGCGCCAGGGCACGTTGAGCGAGGAGGAGTCGCGGTACCACCCCAACCGCAGCGTCATCACGCGCGCGCTCGGCTCCGACCCCAACATGCACGCCGACGTGGCCGAGGTGACCGCGGACGAGGGCGACCGCCTGCTCATCTGCTCCGACGGCCTGACCGCGATGCTGGCCGACGACGAGATCGCGATGGTGCTCGGCTCCGCGCCCGATGCCGACGCTGGGGCGCGCGCGCTCGTGGACGCGGCCAACGCCGCCGGCGGACACGACAACATCTCCGTCGTGATCGTCGAACTGTCCTCGGCGGCCGCCGCGGACCCCGCGCGCGCAGGAGGCCTCCGGCGATGGGCCGCCCGCGGCGCGTTCGTGCTGCTCGCGGCCGGGATCGTGGCAGGCGGTGCGTACGGGGCCTACCGCTACGCCCGCGAACGCGCCTACGTGGTGGCCGAGGAGGGCCGGGTCGCGCTGTACCGCGGCGTGCCCGGCGAGTTCGCGGGCGTGCGTCTGTCCTGGCCCGCCGAGGAGACGACGATCCCCGTCGACGCCCTGCCCGCCGTGACCCAGACGAGGCTGGTGCGGGGCATACGGGTGGAGGACGTGGAGACGGGCCGGGCGCTGCTGGTCCAGTACCGCGAGCAGGCCGAGGAAGCGTCGCGGACCGCGTCCCCCGTGCGGGACCCGGGCGAGCGGCGGACGCGCTAGCGATGAGGTCCCGGCGCGATACCGAGCTCCTGCTGCTGCTCGCCGCCGCGCCCGTCGTGGCGCTCGCCTTCGCGCTGGCGCGGGGGGCCGACGGTACGCTGGAGGCGGTCGACTTCGCCGCCCCGGCGGCGCTGTTCGCGGCGCTTCTGGCGGTGCACGCCGTCGCGCGCTTCCTGGCGCCGGGCGCCGATCCCGTGCTGCTGCCGGTGACGGCGGTGCTCTCCGGCGTCGGACTGGCCTTCGTCACCAGACTCGACCCGGACCTGGCCGCCAGCCAGACGCTGTGGATGACCGGCGGCGCGATCGCCTGCGGCCTCACGCTGGCCGCCGTACCCTCGCTGGAACGCCTCGCGCGCTACAAGTACACTCTGGCGCTGGCCGGCATCGCGCTGCTGCTGCTGCCGGCTCTGGTCGGCGTCGAGGTCAACGGCGCAAGGCTGTGGTTGCGCCTCGGCGGCTTCTCTTTCCAGCCCGCCGAGGTCGCCAAGGTGCTGATCGTGCTGTTCCTGGCCGCCTACCTCGCGGAGAACCGCGAGGTGCTGTCCGTGTCCACACGGCGCGTCGCCGGGCTGTGGCTCCCTCCCGCTCGCCGGCTCGGCCCGCTGCTGGCCATGTGGGCTGTCTCGCTGGTCGTGCTCGTGTTCGAGCGGGACCTGGGCTCGAGCCTGCTGTTCTTCGGCGTCTTCCTCGTGATGGTGTACGCGGCGACGGGACGTCCCGGATACGTGGTGGTGGGCCTCGCGCTGTTCGCGGTGGGTGCGGCCGGCGCCTACAACCTCTTCGGCCACGTGCGCGACCGCGTCGCGATCTGGCTCGACCCGTTCGCCGACGCGGCGGGCCGGGGGTACCAGCTCGTGCAATCCCTGTTCGCGATGGCCGCGGGCGGCATGGCCGGCGTGGGAGTCGGCAAGGGCCTGCCCACGCGGATCCCGTTCGTGGAGACCGACTTCGTCTTCGCGGCGATCGGCGAGGAGATAGGTCTGCTGGGCGCCGTCGCGCTGCTCGCCGGGTACCTGGTCTTCTGCCTGCGCGGGCTGGCCACCGCCGCCCGGGCGCGCTCGGACGTGGTCGCCTTCACCGCCATCGGACTGGTCGCCACGTTCGCGCTGCAGACATTCGTGATCGTCGGCGGCGTCACGCGGCTCATCCCGCTCACCGGGATCACGCTGCCGTTCGTGAGCTACGGGGGCTCCTCGGTGCTGGCGAACTTCATCGCGCTCGGGCTGCTCATGCGCGCCGGCGACGCCTCGGCCGAGGACGCCGAGGTGCTGGCCGCCGGCGCGAGCGGCGTGCTGGGCCGGACGTCGCTCGCGGGGCGGGTCAGGGGCGTCGCGCTCGGCGTGGCGGCACTGATCGTGGCGCTCGTGGTCAACCTCACCTACATCCAGGTCGTCGCGGCACCCGCGCTCGCGGCGCACCCCGCCAACACGCGCTACCTCGCCGAGGAGGCCCGGCAGCCCCGCGGGGCGATCCTGACCGCCGACGGGGTCGTGCTGGCCGAATCGGTCCCGGACGGCGATCACTACCGCCGCGTCTACCCCGCCGGCCGGCTGGCCGCGCACGTGGTCGGCTACTTCAGCCCGAGGTACGGGCGCGCGGGCGTGGAGGCCGCCCTCGACGAGGCGCTCTACGGGCGGCGGGCGTTCTCGGACCTGCGGGACGTGGTCGAGGCCGCCGCGGGGCTGCCCGTGCCCGGCAACGACGTGGTGCTCACCATCGACTCCCGGGTGCAGCGCGCCGCCGAGGAGGCGCTGGGGGACCGCCGGGGCGCCGCGGTGGCGATCGACCCGCGCACCGGCGCGGTGCTCGCGCTCGCATCGAGTCCGGCGTACGACCCCGGAGCCGTCACGGAGCGCTGGGAGGAGCTCTCGTCGGCGGAGAGCTCCCCGCTGTACGACCGCGCCTCGCGCAGCCTCTACCCGCCGGGGTCGACGTTCAAGGTCGTCACCCTCACCGGCGCGCTCGCCGGCGGCGTCGCCACGCCCGAGACGCAGTACGCGGGCCCGGGGCGTATCGAGATAGGGGGCGCGCCGGTGACCAACTTCGAGGGCGGCTCCTACGGACGCATCCCCCTCACGCGCGCGCTCGCGTCCTCGGTCAACACCGTGTTCGCCCAGCTGGCGGTCGACCTGGGTGCCGGAGCCCTCGTCGGCCAGGCGCGCGCGTTCGGGTTCGGCGACGAGCCCCCTATCGAGGTCGCCGCCAGCGCGTCGCTGATGCCCGAGGCGGGCGAGATGACGACCTGGGAGACGGCGTGGGCCGGCGTCGGCCAGCCGGTGGGCGAGCACGACAGCCCGCCCGGGCCGCAGGTCACGCCCCTGCAGATGGCGCTGGTGGCGGCCGGGCTGGGCAACGACGGCGTCGTGATGCGCCCGCACCTCGTCGAACGCATCGCCGACGAGGCCGGCCGCACCGTGGGCGGCACGCGGGAGCGGCCCTGGAAGACGGCGACGGACGCGGTCACCGCCGGGACGATGCGGGACATGATGGTGCGCGTCGTGGAGGCGGGCTCCGGGACGCGCGCGGCGGTCCCCGGCGTGCGGGTCGCCGGCAAGACCGGCACCGCCGAGGCGGGCAAGAGCGTGGAGACGCACGCGTGGTTCGTCGCCTTCGCGCCCGCCGAGGAGCCCACCGTGGCGGTGGCGATCGTGCTCGAGAACGCCGGCGTCGGCGGGCGGGTCGCGGCACCGGCGGCGAGGCCCCTGCTGCAGGCGGCGCTGGGGGCGCGGCGATGAGGAGGCTCGAGGCTCTCGGGCTCGCTCTGCTCGCGGCGGTGACCGGCGCTCTGTGGGCGTTCACGGCGGCCCTGTGGGTGAACGTGGCCGGCCTCGCCTCGCCCGAGAGCCTCCTCGGGCAGCTCGCGATGGTGTTCCTGCTCGCGCTGCCCGGAGCGATCCCCGGCCTGCTGATCACCGGGACGCGCCCGTTCTCCCGCGAGGTCGCGGCGCTCTCCGCGGGCCTGGTGGCCACGGCGCTGCTCGGCGGGCCGTTCGTGTGGGCCGCGCTCTCGGCGCTGCGCGCGGCGCCGGCCGGGTCGGAGGCCTGGGCCCTGTACTCCCTGCCCTTCCTGCCCCTCGCCGCCTACGGCACCTACCGCGCCTTCGCGGCGGGCGGCTCTCCGGCGGCGGGCCTGGCCGCGCTCTCGGTGGTCTCTGCCGCGTTCGGCGTCGCGCTGCTGCTGCAGCGGCTCCTGGGCGGCACGGGCATCGCCGAGTTCGTCCTGCTGGCGCTCGCTCCCCCCCTGGGTGCGGCGGCGGGACTCGGGACTGCGGTGGCGGCGCGCGCGGCCGACGCGCTCGCCCGACGCCGCCGTCTCAGCGGGATCGCGTCGTGAGCGCGCCGTTCGAGGTCCGCACGGAGCGGCTCCTGCTCCGGCAGTGGCGTGACGAGGACGGGGAGCCCCTGGCGCGCCTCCTGGCCGACCCGGAGCTCATGCGCTACATCCGGGGGCGCCCCCTGTCGGACCGGGAAGCGGACGCGGTGTTCGCCCGCCGCCGGGAGCAGTGGGAGCGCTACGGCTTCGGCTTCTGGGCCGTCGAGCCGCTTCGGACCGGGCGGCTCGCGGGATGGGTCGGCCTCCAGCATCCGGACTGGATGGCCGGGATGGCCGAAGAGGTCGAGATCGGGTGGATGCTCGCGCGTGCGCACTGGGGCAAGGGACTCGCTACGGAGGGGGCGGTGCCGAGTGTCAGGGTCGCCTTCGAGACCCTCGGCCTGGAGCGCCTCCTCGGCTTCCACCACCCGGACAACCGCCGCGTGAGGGTGCTCACGCGCGAGTCCTACGGGCGGGTTCCGCTAGAATACGCTGAATAGGCACGAGTAAGGGGTACGCGTGGAAGACATGGTGTTCGGCCGCAGGTACCGGGTGACCGAGAGGATCGGCTCCGGCGGCATGGCCGAGGTCTACAAGGCGGTCGACGAGGTCCTCGGCAGGACCGTGGCGGTCAAGGTGCTCCACCCCCGCTACGCCGCCGAGGAGAACTTCGTCGCGCGGTTCCGGCAGGAGGCGCAGTCCGCCGCCAACCTCTCGCACCCCAACATCGTGAACATCTACGACTGGGGCCGCGAGGGCGACACGCACTACATCGTGATGGAGTACGTCCGCGGCATCGACTTGAAGTCGCTGGTCGTGGAGCGCGGCGCCCAGGACCCGATGAAGGTCGCCGAGTGGGGCGTGCAGGTCTGCTCCGCGCTCGCGGTGGCTCACGGCTACGACATCATCCATCGCGACATCAAGCCGCACAACATCGTGCTCACGCCCGACGGCACGATCAAGGTGATGGACTTCGGCATCGCGCGCGCCGGGAACACCACCATGACGCAGACGGGCTCGGTGCTGGGCACCGCGCACTACGTCTCCCCCGAGCAGGCCCAGGGCCGCCCGCTCGGACCGGCGTCGGACCTGTACTCGCTCGGCGTCGTGCTGTACGAGCTCACGACAGGACGGCTGCCCTTCGACGCGGACACGCCGGTGGCCGTCGCCCTGAAGCAGGTCAACGAGGAGCCTGTACCGCCGCGCGCCATCGAGCCCGCGATCCCGCCGGCGCTGGAGGCGGTCATCCTGCGCTCGATGCGCAAGGACCCCGCGGAGCGTCACGCCTCCGCCGAGGAGATGCGCGCCGACCTCAAGCGCGTGATCGCCGGCGAGGCCGTGGCTCCCGTCACCGCCGTGATGACCGACCGGACCTCGGTGCTCCCGCAGGTCGGTCCGCCGGCTGCCGTGGTTGGCGAGCGCGTCCGGCCCGTGGCGTCCCGGCGCCGCGTCTGGCCCTGGGTCGTCGCAGCGCTCGCGCTCCTCGCGCTCGCGCTCGGCGGCGCATACGGGCTCGGGCTGTTCGAGGGCCGCGTGCCCGTGCCGCGCGTCATCGGCATGACCGAGGACGAGGCCGTGGCCACGCTGCGCGAGGCCGGGCTGACGACCGGCGACGTCGAGACGGACTTCGACGACGAGGCCGAGCCGGGGACCGTGCTCGGTCAGGACCCCGGGCCGGACGAGCTCGTGGAGCGCGGACGGGCGGTGGACCTCGTGGTCAGCAGGGGCCGCGAACAGGTCGAGGTCCCGGACCTGACCGGAGCGGCCGAGGCCGACGCCGAGGCCGAGCTCCAGCGGCTGGGCTTCCGCGTCCGCACGCAACGCGAGCACAGCAGCAGCGTGGACGCCGACCACGTGATACGGACCGTCCCGGAGGGCGGCGTGACCACGAACAAGGGCGACACGGTCACGCTCGTCGTATCCCGCGGCGTCGAGACCAAGCGCGTCCCGGACGTCACGGGCCGCTCCTCGGCGGACGCGCGCCGGGCTCTGGAGGCCGAAGGTTTCCGGGTGAGGGTCCAGGGGGAGTACCACGACACGGTCCGCCAGGGCCAGGTCATCTCGCAGACGCCCTCGGCCAACTCGCTCGTGGACGCGGGCGCCACGGTGACCATCACGGTCTCCAGGGGCAAGCAGCTCGTGAAGGTGCCCGAGGTGCGGCAGAAGACGGAGGCCAAGGCCACAGACGAACTGCGCAAGGCGGGGTTGTCGGTCCAGGTGACCTACGTGCCCAACGACGCCGACGACGTCGTCATCTCGCAGGACCCCCTGCCGGGCAGGGAGGTCGAGCCCGGCACGACCGTGAGGATCACGGTCGGCCGGACGGCGCCGGAGTCGCCGGACCCCGAAGGCCCCTAGGACGGGGCCGCGGCCTTCAGACGCTCCTCGGTGAACGCGAGGTGCCTGCGCTCGTCGTCGTAGAAGGACTCCACGATGCCGGGCAGGTCGCCGGGCAGGTCCCAGCCGAGCGCTTCGGTGTAGCGCTTGACGTGGTACTGCTCGGCGGTGTGCATCGCCTTGACGGGTCCCTCGCTGCCGATCATGGCGCGAAGCGAGCCAAACCACTCCGCGAGCCGGCCCGCCAGGTCCGGTTTGCGCTCCGGCGGAGTGCCGCCGAGGTCGGCGATCGCCCGGGAGAGCCGGTCCGCGTGCCGTGCGTGGTCGTCCTTGAACGTCTCGAAGCTCCGGCGCACCTGCTCGTCGTCGACGCGCTCGAGGACCTCCTCGTACACGCCCACCGCGTCGATGTCCAGGTGCGCAAGGCTCTTCAAGCGGTCGATGGCCATGCCGGCGTCCATCACCATGTCGTCTCCTCCTCTACACCGTCGCTCCCACGATCCGCTCCTCGGCCGCGCGCTTGAAGCCGCGCAGCTGGCCCCGGAGGTAGCCCTCGGTCATACCCTCCAGGACTTTGGCGGCCAGCACGCCGGCCTTCCCGCCGTGCGGCCTGTACCGCACGCTCATGATCACCTCGGTGACGTCCGCCGAGACCTTCTCGAAGCGCACGACGCCGACCTCGTCGAAGGGGTTGTCGGGATCCGAGCGCCACATGATCGACTCCTGCGGCCGGTCTTCCACCAGTCTGCCGGTCCACGTCATCCGCACCCCGGCCGGACCCGTGACCGTCCACTCGATCCGCCCGTTGTCGTACTGGCGCACGTCCTTCACGTGCGGCATGAAGTCGGGCAGGTGCCCGAGGTCGCGCGCGAAGTGGTAGACCTCGGTGATCGGCCGGTCCACCGTCGTCGAGTCCTCCAGGTACATCCACGACCCCTCGGCCAGCCCGCCGGCGCCGCGTCTGGCGAGCTCGCGCACGCTCGAGCCGCCCGCCACGCCGACGCCGATGAGCGCCCCGCCGCCGAGCGCCCCCAGCAGCCGCGCCAGCGGCGAGCGCCGGGTGAGGCCCAGCGCCATCAGCATCCCGCCGGCGCCGGCGAACGCGGCGCCCCACAACCGGCCCGACGCCGCGCCGGCGTGAAGCCCGATCCGCTCGCCCACCGCTTGGCCCCGCCCGTACGGCCTCCCGGTGCGCTCCCCCGGGATCTCGTGGTGCGTCCCCGGGTCGTGCGGTCCGTGGTGTCCGCCCACCATGTGCATCGCCGCGACCCCCTTTCGCGGGAGACCGGTCGCTCCCGCCTGCCGTCCTGCGTCCGTCGTCCGTCCCGCCGCCGCGGCGGTCTACGGCACGCCTACCCTCGCCGAGCCGGTCGCATGCACCGGCTTGAACACCAGCACGCCGGAGCTCACCTCATCGGGCACGTCGAAGAGGACCTTGACGTCCTCGGTCTCGCCCGCGCCGACCGCCCGCTCGCCGCGCCTCTCGGGCTCCTCCACCCGGACCGGCGCGTAGCGCCGGCCGCCGGCCTCGAGGAGCCAGTCGTCCGTGACCACCGCGCTGTCGGCATCCCCGTCGTTGGTCACGTCTATCTCCACCTCGAGCAGCCGGCCCTCCCGGGGCGTGACGCCCTCGGACCCGCCTGTGAACTCCGCTTCCCGCACGGTGAGCGTGAGCGACCCCGCGGACACGGCTTCGCCGACGGAGCCCGTCTCGGTCCGCTCTTCCGGCGTGGCCTCCTCGGAAGGGGTCGCATCGCGCGACGGCGCCGCCTCCTCGGAGCCCGCCGGGGGCTCCTCCCGCCCGGTATCCGCCGGCTGGCAGCCGGCGAGCGCCACCACGCCGGCCAGTCCGGCCAGCAGGACGGGCAACGCCGCTCGCCACACGTCCTGCCTGCTCACTTCGGGACCCCCCTTGCCGATGGCTGCTTGGGCTTCCGCTCCCGGGCCCACCGCACTTCCCGCCGC
>JACUUM010000044.1 GCA_014859305.1 Coriobacteriia bacterium | reverse complement strand
CCGTTAGGCCGGTTACCCCGGTCTCGGGGGTTCGAATCCCCCCCTCTCCGCCATATGCAGGGAAGACGAGAGCCAGGTCACCTCGGTAAGAGGGCCTGGCTCTCGGCGTCTCCGAGGCAGAGGCGTCCTTCGCCCATATCACGAAGAGGCGACTCCGCGGCAGGAGGTCGCCCATATCGGAGAAGACTGAAGGCGGACCGCAAGCCGATGGAAGAGCATGACCGCATCCATTGCGAACAAGCGCAACGAGCACGCGGTCCGGGGTGTATGGACGCCGGGTCGGGGGACCGCATCCGCGAAGACGGTTGGGGTCGTGTAGTGAGGGGGAGGAAGTGGACGCGTATCTGACCGTCCTCAAGAAGTACGCCGTCTTCCAGGGGCGCGCGAGTCGTCGCGAGTATTGATGTTCTTCCTTGTCAATCTGCTCATCGCGATCGGACTCGGGGTCATCGACGCGGCGCTGGCCACCGCGCTCGGGCGAGAGGGTTTCGCTGTCTTCGGTCCGCTGTACTCGCTCGCGATCTTCATCCCGGCGCTTGCCGTCGCCGTTCGCCGGCTTCACGATACCGGTCGGAGCGGGTGGTGGGTACTCATATCGCTCGTGCCGTTGGTCGGCATCATCGTGCTTCTCGTCTTCCTCGTGCAGCAAGGCCAGCCGGGGGCGAACGCGTACGGCGCGGACCCCCGAGTAGGGATGGGCACCCCCCTCGGCTGCACCTTGAGACGCCGGTGACGGCCCCCCGTCGCATCTCGCCGCGCGAACTCAACCGCGCCACCCTCGCGCGGCAGTGGCTGCTCGAGCGCTCCTCGGTGGGGCCGGTGGAGATGCTGGAGCGCCTCGTCGGCGTGCAGTCGCAGGATCCGCTGCCGTCGTACGTCGGCTTCTGGACGCGGCTCGCCCCCTTCGATCCGCGGGCGGTCTCGCGGCTGCTCGAAGAGCGGCGGATCGTCCGTACCGCGCTGATGCGCTCGACGATCCACCTCGTGACCGCCGAGGATGCCCTGCGTCTGCGCCCGCTCCTGCAGCCGGCGGTGGCGCGGCCGCTGGCGGGGCGCGGCAAGCGCCGGGAGCTCAGGGAGCGCGGCTTCGACGACATCCTCGCCGAGGGCCGCCGCCTGCTGGAGCAGTCGTCAGGCTCTTCGGCCCGCTGTCGAAGCGGCAGCGTAGCGAGGCCGCCGAGGAGGGCGAGGCGCTCCTCGCGTTCTGGACGCCGGAGACTGGCCGGCGCGAGGTGCGATTCACCGAGGCGGCGGGGCGGCGGTGAGGCCGCCGCCTCCGCTCACGCCCCCGTCGGTTCGCGGCGTTCGGGTAGGATGAGGTGCCGCAGGGTTCCGATCAGGAGGAGACGGCGTGTCCGAGGGCCTACCCCCCGTTCTTCGCTGCACCGGCCTTCGCAAGAGCTTCGGCGACCTGGTCGCGGTCGACGGCGTCGGCTTCCAGATAGCGGCGGGCGAGACCTACGGTCTGCTGGGCCCGAATGGCGCCGGCAAGACGACCAGCATCGCCATGGCCTGCGGGCTGCTCGAGCCCGACGGCGGAGAGGTGCGCCTGCTCGGCGAGCCGCTCACCGCGCGGAGCGTCGCTCCGAAGCGAGCGGTCGGCTACGTCCCCCAGGACATCGCGATCTACCCGGACCTGACCGCGCGCGAGAACCTCGCGTTCTTCGGTCGCCTGTACGGGCTGACCGGCGGCGAGCGCGTCTCGCGCATCGACGAGGCGCTCGAGACCGTCGGGCTCTCCGACCGCGCGGGCGACAAGGCGGGCGAGTACTCCGGCGGGATGAAGCGCAGGCTGAACATCGCGATCGGGTTGCTGCACGGCCCGAAGCTGCTCGTGCTCGACGAGCCGACGGTGGGGGTCGACCCGCAGAGCAGGAACTCCATCCTCGAGAGCGTCGAGAGGCTCGGCGCCGAGGGGCTGGCGGTGCTCTACACCACCCACTACATGGAAGAGGCCGAGCGCCTCTGCGACCGCGTCGGCATCATCGACCACGGCAGGATCGTGGCCGAGGGCACCCGGGACGAGCTCGTGAGGCTCGTCGGCGAGCACGACCGGGTGCGGCTGACCGCGACCGGCGAGCTCGGGGCGGCCGTCGCGGCGCTGCAGGGCATGGACGCCGTGCGTGAGGCGGGCGTGGCCGAGGGGGGCCTCGACCTCATCGTCGAGGGTGCCTCCGGCGCTCTTGCGGGGTTGCTCGCCGCTGTCGCGTCCGCCGGCGCCACGGTGACGAGTGTTGATGTCGACCAGCCGGACCTCGAGGCGGTCTTCCTGCATCTCACCGGCCGCGCGCTCAGGGACTGATGGTGCTCCGGACGGCGCTGCTCATCGCCCGCAAGGACCTCACTCAGCGCATGCGGGACCGGTCTGTCTTCATCTACGGCCTTCTCGCGCCGCTCGGGCTCGCCGTCATCTTCAACTTCGTCTTCGGCCCGCTCGACGCCGCGACGTTCCACGCCACCTACGCCGTGGTCAACGAGGACGAGGGCCCCATCGCCGACGCGTTCCTCGACATGCTCGACTCGCTCGAGGAGGACGGCATCGCCACGATCGTCGAGGTCGAGAGCGCCGAGGAAGCCAGGGAGCGTGTGGAGCGCGGCGCCGGTCAGACGGGCGGCGGCGGCGAGACCGCCAGCGCCGCGTTCGTTCTCCCCGCGAACCTGTCCGAGCGCGTCACGCGGGGCGAGGGCGGAGAGATCGCCGTCATCGGCAGCGTCGGAGCGCAGCTGGCGAGCCAGGTGGCCCTCTCGGTCGCCGAGGGGTTCTCCTCTGAGGTCGGCGCCGTGGAGGTCGCCGTGCGCACGACGCTCGAACATGAGGAGACCCACGACCCCGGCGCGGTCGCCGGGCTCGCCGAGGAGGTCGCCGGCACCGGCCTTCCGGTCACGCTCGAGGACGTCACCGCCCGGACGCGGCAGCTCCCCCAGACGACGTACATGGCTGCGGGCATGTCGGTGTTCTTCCTGTTCTTCACCGTGTCGTTCGGCGTCAGCGGGCTGCTCGACGAGCGCCGGAAGGGCACGCTCGAGCGCCTGCTCGCCGCGCCCATCGACCGCAGGTCGATCATCCTCGGCAAGGCCGTCACCTCCTTCGCCCTCGGGGTCGCCAGCATGAGCGTGCTCATCGTGGCCACGACGGTGCTGCTCGGCGCCCAGTGGGGCCACCCGCTGGGCGTCGCGCTGCTCGTGGTGGCGGTCGTGTTCTCGTCGATGGGGATCCTCGGCGTGGTGGCTGCCACCGCGAGGAGCCAGGCACAGGCCGAGAACTTCCAGGCGATAGTCTCGCTCGTGCTCGCCTTCCTCGGCGGCACGTTCTTCCAGGTGGCGCAGGCAGGCGGTGTCCTCGAGACGCTGAGCCTCGCCACACCGCACGCCTGGTTCCTGCGCGGTCTGAGCGACCTGCGGGCCGGGGAGGTCCCGGCCGTTCTGCCCGCCGTGGCCGCGCTGCTCGCCTTCGGCCTCGTCACCGGCGGTGTCGCGTGGCCCTTCCTGCGACGGGCGGTGGACCGATGAAGGCGCTGGCCATCGCCCGCATCTCGGTCACCAGGGTGATCCGGGACCGCTCGAACATCTTCTTCGTGTTCATGCTCCCGATGATGCTCATCCTGGTGCTCGGCGCGACGTTCGGAGGAGGCTTCGAGCCCAGGGTCGGCGTGCAGGGCGGCGAGGGCGGCCCACTCGCCCGGGAGCTCGCCGAGGGCGTCTCCGATCTCGGAGCGATGGAGGTCTCCCGATGGGAGGACCGCGATGCGCTCGTGCTTGCGGTCGAGCGCGGGCGCGTCGAGGTGGCGGTGCTCATTCCCGAGGACTACGACGAGGTCTTGGCTTCGGGCCGCGAGGCGGCGGTCGAGTACGTGTCGAGGCCCGACGCCTCGGCGCAGGCCCTTCGCAGCACGATCGAGTCGGTGGTGGTGGAGCAGGCCGCCATCCTGCGGGCCGCGGCCTTCGCAGCCGCTCGGGCAGGCGCCGGTCACGAGGAGGCGCTGACGACCGCCCGCGAGCAGGCCGGCGAGGTGGCGCGGATCGACGTCGGGACCGAGGCGGTGGGCGAGCTCTCGCCGTTCGAGCGGGTCGGGCGGTTCGAGCTGGGCGCCTACTCCCAGCTGCTGCTCTTCGTCTTCCTCACCTCCATGACGGCTTCCACGGCGCTGATCGAGTCGCGCCGCTTGGGCGTGTCGGGCCGTATGCTCGCCACTCCGACCTCCACGAGGACGATCGTGTTCGGAGAGGGGCTGGGGAGGCTGGCCGTCGCGCTGTTGCAGGGACTGTTCATCATTCTGGGGACCGCGCTCGTCTTCGGTGTCGATTGGGGCGACCCCTTCGGGGCGGTCGCGGTCCTGCTCGTCTTCTCGCTCGGCGCTTCGGGTACCGCCATGCTGATGGGATCGGTCCTTCGCAACGAGGAGCAGGCAGGCGGGATCGGCGTCGTCCTCGGCATAGGGCTGGGAGCGCTCGGGGGCTCGATGGTGCCGCTCATGGTCATGGAGGTCTTCTCGCCCACGCTCTACCGGGTCGCGCACTTCACGCCTCACGCGTGGGGCATCCGGGCGTTCGAGACGCTCATCCTCGAAGGCGGCTCGATCGCGGACATCCTCCCCGAGCTCGGCGTGCTCGCGGGCTTCGCCGCCGTCATGTACGCGCTCGGGGCGTGGCGATTGCGCGTCGCGCTGACGCGGGGGTAGTGACGCTCGCCCGACGACCGCGGGCGCGTAGGACGAGCCCGTAAGCGGTAGACACCACCTGCGGGAGACGGCGGTCCGGAAGTCGACCCGTGCCACGCGTCGCCGGTGAGGAGTGCTCATGCCGCGCTGGCTCCGTCCGACAGGCATCGTCATCGGTGCGCTCATCGTTCTCGCGGCGCTGGCCGTAGGCTGGCTGCTGCTAACGGCGCCTGAGCCGCAGGAGCGCGATGAGTGGGCGCTCGGCCCTGAGCTGCCCAGGGCGTTCGGCGAACTCGCGACCGTGTCGGTCGTCCGGGAAGACGGCTCGGAGATGCTCGTCGTTCTCTCCGGCCTGTCCGGGCTCGGAGAGGTGGTCGACGACGTCTTCACCTACGAGGAGGCGAGCGGGGCCTGGAGCCGAGGACCGTCCCTGCCGGTAGCGGTCCACCACGCCTCAGCCGCTGCGCTCGACGGCGCGGTCTGGGTGTCGGGGGGGTCCGAGACGCTCGACGCCGGGGCATGGCAGGGCAGGCGCGAGGTCTGGCGATGGGAGCCCGATGAGGGCTCGACGTGGGAGTCCATGCCTCCGCTGCCGGAGGCGCGCTGGGGTCACCGCATGGTCGAGTTCGACGGACGCCTCTACGTGGTGGGCGGTCACGGCGAGACCGCGAACACCTTCGTGTACCACCCGGACAGAGACGAGTGGGCGACTGCCGCGCCGATCCCGGAGATGCGCGACCACCTGTCCGTGGTCGCGACCGCCGACAGCATCTGGGCGATCGGCGGACGCACCTCGGAGAACGTCGCGCGCGTCGACATCTACGACCCCGAGCGGGACGTCTGGGAGCAGGGACCGAGCCTGCCGGAGCCCACGAGCGGCGCCGCGGAAGGCTTCACCGATGGGCGGGTCTACGTGCTCGGCGGCGAAGACCCTCGTCTTCGCGGCGGCGTCATCGACGAGCACTGGGTGCTCGATACGCGCGACGAGCGCCCGCGGTGGGAGCTGGCGCAGTCTCCGCCCCTCACGGTGCACGGGGCCGACGGTGCCGTGTTCGAGGGGAGGATCGTCGTCGTCGGAGGCGCCAGCCGCCAGGGGGCACTATCGGTGACCGCTTGGGAGAGGACGTTCCAGATCATGGAGTCTCCGGGCGCCGAGTAGGGTCGGGCGGAGCGGCGCGTTCAGGAGAAGGCTCCGCTTGCTCTTGTCCGCCTTCGGGGTCTTGAAGTGAAGCCCAAGTGGAGCACCGCTGAGCCGAGAGGCCGCCCTCCCCGTTGGGCCGACCACTCTCGAGCTCCTTGGTGTGGTACGACTGGATCATCAGCGGGTGGAGGGGGCGTCCACGATGTTCCGACACCGGCGTCCGCCATGTGGTGAACTCACACATACTTCTCGCGTCCGGCCTCGAGCCCGTCGAGCAGCGCCTTGAGTCCCTCCTCCATCCCGCGGCTCCAGTCGCGGAGCTGGGGTGCGAGCTCCGTCGCCAGGGGCGCCGCTTCCCCCGTGGCCTCGATCGCCTCCTCCTCGGGGCCGCTCCAGGAGCCGCCCTCACCGGAAGCGAGGATGTACCAGCCGACTGTCAGCGCGAAGATCGCGTGCGCCGCGTCGACCAGCTCCTGGTCTCGGAAGCCCGCCGCGCAGAGGATCCGTAACGGCGCCTCGAGCATCTGGAGAGACGGCGCGGTCGCGTACTGACGGCCGATGAAGAGCCACCCGGCCTTGGGATGCGCCTCCAGTGCGCGGGCAGCGGAGGCCGGCCCCGACATCATGACGGCCTTCCAGTCCGATTCCGCCTCCGCCACCGGCAGCGCCGGGCCCGTCTGCCCGGTGCGCTTCGATCACTGCCGTGGTGTCGTAATGCGAGCGGATCTTCACGATCCTGTCCTCACGGAGGGTCACGACGTCGACCCAGTCGTACTCGACCATGCGGCCCGATCGCTTGGCCTTCCCTCGAGTGCGGCCGAGGACCACCACCCGGTCCCCTTCGGCGATGAAGTCGGTGGCCTCGTATTCGAGGGACTCCTCGACCTCATCGTAGATCTCGTAGAACCGCTTCATGCCCTCGAACCCTGTCCACACGCCGCCGTACGGCACGCCCTGCATCGGCGGGTAGACCCATTCGATCTTCGGGTCGCATTGCTGCAGGAAGGCCTCTATGTCACCAGTCTCGGCCGCCGCGTATGCCTTCCGTACGATCTCCCGGTTGGTGTGCTCGCTCATGTCCTCGCTCCTCCGTTCCGGCGCTCAGCCCCCGGCTGCAGCTGTGTGCATCGCCGCGGGACACGCCCGCGTCAGTCTTCGACCCCGTGAGGCATGAGGCGAGCGCGGCGGGTGGCGGGAGGCCCGCTGAGTCCCTCGGCGCCCGGATGGGGTAGGTAGCCGAGGAGCAGAGGGGAACGGGGATGTCGGCGCTGTACCACCGCCACGACACGCCGGAGTCCGCGCGGGTCGTGAACTTGAGCGACGGCGTAATCGGGATCGCTCTCGAGCGGCACTAGTGAGAGTGCCGGCCCTCGATCGCCTTCGCCTTGACCGCCGCGAGCTTCCGAGCTTCCTCCGCGAGCGCCGCCAGGTGGTCGACGACGAGCCGGTTGACCGAGCCTTCGGGATAGGTGCCCGCCTCGTCCGGTACTCCCGCCTGCACGCCGGCCAGCAACGAGATCCCTTCATCCGCGGTCGAGATCGGGAAGATGTGGAAGCGGCCGGCGGCGATGGCGTCGCGGACGGGAGCCTCCAGCATCAGGTGGCGCACGTTCGACCTCGGGATGAGGACCCCGTGGTCGCCTCCGGGGTCGAGCTCCTCGCATACCTTGAAGAAGCCCTCGACCTTCTCGTTGACGCCCCCGATGGCCTGGATCCGGCCCAGCTGGTTCACGGAGCCTGTGACCGCCAGCCGTTGCCGTAGCGGCAGCCCGGACAGCGACGACAGGAGCGCGTAGAGCTCGGCGGATGACGCGCTGTCCCCTTCGACTCCCGAGTAGGACTGCTCGAACACGAGCCGCGCGGTCAAGGAGAGGGGGCGATCGGCGGAGTACTTCGCGCCGAGGTAGCCGGCGAGGATGAGCACGCCCTTCGAGTGGATGGGGCCGCCCATCTCCACCTCGCGCTCGATGTCGACGACCTCTCCCTCGCCGAGGCGATGGGTCGCGGTGATCCGACTCGGGAAGCCGAATGCGTAGTCCGCGACGGCGGTGACGGACAGCCCGTTCACCTGCCCGGTGACGGCTCCCTCGACGTCCACGAGCAGGGACCCGTCCTTGATCCTGTCGTGGAGCCGCTCCTCCACGCGGTTCGATCGATAGACCCATTCGTCGATGGCCTTCTGCACGTGCTCGCGGTGCACGACGACCCGCCCCGTGCCGTCGTGCCCTTCGCCGGCCCAGTGAGAGGCCTCCGTCACCAGGTCCGCGACGTTCCGGAACCGGCTCGTGGTCCGCTCCTGATCGGCGGCGAGGCGAGAACAGTGCTCGATGACGCGTCCCACGGCCTCAGGCGAGAACGGGGCGAGCCCTCGCTGCCGGCAGACGTGTCCCACGAATCTCGCGTAGAGCCGCTCGCTCTCCGGGGTCCGCTCGACCACCGTGTCGAAGTCCGCCTTGACCTTGAACAGTTCGCCGAAGTCGGGGTCGAGCGCGGAGAGCAGGTAGTGGAGGAAGGGCTCGCCGATGAGCACGATCTTCGCGTCGAACGGTATCGGCTCGGGGTCGAGCGTAGCCGTCGTCGCCACACCCAACTGCTTGGCGATGTCCTCCACCCGGATCTCCCGGGTCTTGAGCGTACGCTTGAGCGCGTCCCACGCGTAGGGCTTGAGGAGCACTTCCCGCGCATCCAGGACGAGGAAGCCTCCGTTCGCCTTGTGCAGCGCCCCCGGCTTGATCATGTTGAAGTCCGTCAGCAACGCCCCGAACTCGGCCAGGT
Organism: Coriobacteriia bacterium; assembly: GCA_014859305.1. Lineage (NCBI taxonomy): Bacteria > Bacillati > Actinomycetota > Coriobacteriia > Coriobacteriia bacterium. Next base: position 12,193 of record JACUUM010000044.1, on the reverse strand, counting down.
GCTCTACGCGTCCGACGATGTTCTGGAACACGGGGTTGCTTTCGGTCACGACGGGCGCACCGTCGAGCCCGGAGTTGTCGACGAGCACGTTGACCCCGTACTTGCGGAAGCCGTCGCGCGACCGGGCCTGCGGCATGCGCACGCCGAACAGGGTAGGCGCCTCGTCCTCGGATTGCTTCTTGAAGTCCTCGGCGTTCTCCACGACATCGTCGAGCATCGTGTAGAGGTACTCGTTCACTCCCGGGGCGTCGCACCAGCGCTCGCAGGCGTCGTCGATGATGTGCCGTGCCGCGAACGAGGTCACCTTGCGGTCCAGGTCGCGCAGCGCCTCGCGGCCTTCGCGCTCCACCCTGCGGGTCTCGCGGGTGGTCTGCTGGAGTTCTTCGTTGATGCGTCCGGCGCGCTCTTCGACGCTCTTGCGCTCCTCCTCGGGCAGGGACTGGAACTCCTCGGGCGGCATCGGCTGGCCGTCGGGCATCCTCGGCATGACCATGATCCCAGCGGGTGAGCCGAGGATGAGGAGGCCTTCCGCGTCGGCCTTCTCGCTGACCGCCTGGAGCTCGCTCTTCACGCGCTCCTCGAACCGGCCGATCACCGCTTGCCTCTGGTTCGCGTACTCCTCGCTGTCGAAGGCCTGCGTGATGGCGATCCTGAGCTCCTCGACGAGGTCCTCCATGTTCTTCCTGAACTCCTGCCCCCGGCCCGCGCCCATGCGGATGACGTTGGGCCGGGACGGTTCCCTGAAGTTGTGGACGTAGACCCAGTCGTCGGGGATCGGCAGCGAGGCGGCCCGATCCGCGAGGAACTTGTCGATCACGCTCGACTTGCCGGTACCGGCAGGGCCGACGGCGAAGAGGTTGTAGCCGCCGTCGGCGACACGCATGCTGAAGTCGACGGCCGATACCGCGCGCGGCTGACCGATGATCTCGTCGAGGTCGGGGAGCTCGTCGGTGGTCTCGAACGTGAAGTCGCTCGTGTCGCATTCCCGGTACACGTCGCCCGGTCGAAGTTCGTCAGGCACGTCGGCCATGCTCGTCCTCCCGCATCCTCGGCGCGGCTTGCGGCTGCGGTTCAGGCCGCATACGCGCGCGCGGAACGTCTCCCTCGAAGACCGTGAGTCCGGTTACCCGAGGCTCGGGGTTTCGAATCGCGCGACAGGCGGAAAGGATGAGAGCCGGATCACCCACCCGGAAGGGGCCCAGCTCCCGGTCCTCGTCGTGACCGCTCCATCCCGCGTAGCGCGGGCGTCGCCATAGACCAGAACGCCACGATGCCCGCCCCGATCCCGATGAGGGCGAACGTCCGGGGGATGCCCACGGCGTTGATCAGGAAGCCAGCCGACACGTAGCCCACGGGGAACAGCGCGTAGTCGAGCGCGAACACCATGGCGAGCGCACGGCCACGGATCTCCTCGGCGGCGCGCTCCTGCAGCACGACGTTCACGATCGGGCCCACCGGCCCGCTCGCGAAGCCGGCCGCGAGCATGACCGCGATCCGGACTCGGAACGCGGGCGAGAAGGCGAGCACTCCCGCCATCGCCGCCATCGCCACGAGTCCCGTGACGAACACCGGCCGCCGAGCAGTCCAGGTCCCCACGGCGCTGTAGACCAGGGAGCCGACGATCGCGCCCGCCGAGAACGCCATCACCAGCAACCCGAGGCGCTGCGGCTGGTCCAGGCGCTCGTAGACGACGGGCAGCACGATGGCGAGCACCGAGTACGCCAGCGTGAAGGAGATCGTCGACAGGAGCGTCGTGGAGCGGATCGCCCGGTCGCGCCAGACGAAGCGCAGGCCGTCGAGGGCATCCGCCAGCCAGGGCTGCGGAGGCCGGGTCCTGGGAGGGGGTGTCCGCATGCGCGCCGTCCCCACGAGCACCGCGGATGCGACGAACCCGGCGAACATCGCGAGGAAGGACTGCGCGGCCCCGATCGCGGCGATCAGAACGCCCGCGACGCCCGGCCCGACGAGGAACGCGAGCGCCCACACCGCCTCGTGCACTCCGTTCACGCGCTCGAGGTCGAGGCGCCCGCGCCGTGCGACGTCGGGCAGCATCGCCTCTCGCGCCGTCACGCCCACCGGGTCGAACGCCGCTCCGGCCACGGAAGCCGCCAGCACCAGCGGATACGTCAGGATGCCGAGGAAGCCGAACAGGGGTATCGCCCCCGCAGACACCGCCGAGAACACGTCGGAGCCCACGCTCGTGCGCTTGCGGCCCAGGCGGTCGATGACGACGCCGCTGGCGAGCGAGGCGACGAGCGTCGGCAGGGCGCCCGCGGCGACGACCACGCCGGCCGCGGCCGGGTCGTTGGTGAGCCGCAGCGTCAGCCAGGGCAGGGCGAGCGCCGCCACACCATTGCCCGTGCCGGCGATCAGCGTCGCAGCCTCCAGGGCGACGAACGGCTCGAGGTCGCGCCGATCCTCGGAGTCGTGTCGTGGAGCGTCAGGCACGCAGCGACCGCAGGTACCGCTCCAGCCGCTCGTAGCCCTCCGCCCAGCCGTCCATCATCCCCGTCGCGACGAGCTCCCGCTCGCTCGGCATCGCGAAAGTCATCGAACGGACTCGGGTCTCGGCCGCCACGGGTGCCTCCTCTCGTCGACGCGGCGGAGCCTCGCCGGCTACCTCAAGGCCACGCCGAGATGATAGGGCCAGATGATCAACGCGAGCACGGCGGGCCAGAAGCCGAGCTTCACGTACCCGATCGTGAATATCCAGCCGATGAACCATACGACGCCCATGCCGCTGTCGACGCGGATCCTCTGGGAACCCGGTGCCATCTGGGACCCTCCTCTGTTCCGGGGGCAGGAACGCCGTACCGCACGCGCAACACGTGTCATCCGAGCCACCGCTGTGGTTACTTCCCCCTTCGCGCTTCTCGCAGTTCCCGCTTGCGCTCGTTCCACTCCTTGAGCATCCTCCGCCGAGCGTCCGCGAGGTACTCGAGGAAGGCGAGAGCCTCGGCGACCCTTCTGCCGGCCGGGGAGTCTCCCAGGACCGCCGTGGCCTCCCTGAGCGGCGCCGGTCCTCGGTCGATGAGCGGACTGCTGGAGATCATCATCTCGTACCAGTCCTCGTCGTAGACGTATACGTCGCGCCTGCTGCCCGGTTCGCGCTCGCGGCGCATCATGTGGAGGTCGAGCTGGTATCTGGCCGCGGTCGAGACCGACGCGGGACTGGCATGAAGCCGATCGGCCAGCTCCGCCGCGGTCAGCCGGCCGGTCTCACTGAAGAACAGGGCCGCGAACAGGCGCGCCGGCATGCGGGGGACGCATCGAGCGAGCCCATGCTTGCTCCGGTGATTGGAGAGTCATGTCTGCAGCGATCGAGGTATCCGGGTTGGTCACAGACTTCGGGCGCGTGCGCGCTCTCGACGGCCTCGACATGGAAGTGCGGACCGGAGAGGTGCACGGGTTCCTCGGGCCCAACGGTGCCGGCAAGACCACCACCCTTCGGATCCTGCTCGGGCTGCTGCGCGCTGACGGGGGAAGTGCCAGGCTGTTCGGCGGTGACTCCTGGGACGACGCCGTCGGGCTGCACCGCCGCCTCGCGTACGTTCCCGACGACGTGGAGCTCTGGCCGAACCTCACCGGCGGGGAGGCCATAGACCTCTTCGGCCGCCTTCGTGGAGGGATGGACAAGGCGCGCCGGGACCGGCTCATCGAGCGTTTCGACCTCGACCCGACGAAGAAGGGCCGCACGTACTCCAAGGGTAACCGGCAGAAGGTCGCGCTCATCTCGGCGCTCGCATCCGACGTCGAGCTCCTGCTGCTCGACGAGCCCACCGCGGGGCTGGATCCGCTGATGGAGGCGGTGTTCCAGGACGTGATCCGCGAGGCGAAGGAGGCCGGCAGGACGGTGCTGCTGTCCAGCCACATCCTGGCGCAGGTGGAGGTCCTCGCCGACACGATCTCGATCATCCGCCTCGGGAGGATCGTGGAGTCTGGGACCCTCTCCGAGCTGCGGCACCTCACCCGGACCACGGTGACGGCGGAGACCGCTCAGCCCGCCGAGGACATCGCGCGTCTCCCGGGCGTGCACGGCTTCGAGCGGATCGACGGGCAGGTCCGCTTCGAGGTTGACGGCGAGCACCTCGACGGAGTGGTCCGTCACCTCGCGGGTCTCGGTGTCCGCTCGCTCGTCGCGCACCCCCCGACGCTCGAGCAGTTGCTTCTGCGCCACTACGGGGACGATCGCGAGCATGCCGGCGGCCGGACGGAGGTGGCGCGGTGATCCAGGGGAGCGCCGTTGCGGGGTCAGCGCCGGCCACCGCCGGAGGCGGCTCCTTCACCGGGACGTGGGGGCTCGTGAGGTTCATGCTCCGCAGGGACCGGGTCCGGCTCACCGCATGGGCGGGCGGCTTCGCGCTCCTGGTCGCGTACCTCGTGGTGGGGATCCCCGCGGCGTACGGGACGGAGGAGGAGCTCGGCGCCATCGCTCAGATCTTCGCCGACCCGGTGGGGCGGCTGCTCGTGGGACCCGCCTACGGGATCACCGACCCGACGTACGAGAGCCTCATCGCCAACGGCTACGGGCTGTACTTCCTGATCATGTCGGTGCTCATGAGCTTCCTGCTCGTCGTCCGCCATACGCGGCTGGAGGAGCAGACGGGCAGGGCCGAGCTCGTCCGCGCCAACGTCGTCGGACGGCACGCCAGCCTGAGCGCGGCCATGATCGTCGCGGTGGTCAACAACGCGGTCGTGGCCGTGGTCATAGTGGCGGCGATGATGGCGGCGGGGTTCGGCGCCGAAGGCTCCATGCTGTTCGGCGCTTCCGTCGCGGCGGGCGGTCTGGCCTTCGCCGGCGTCGCCGCGCTCACCGCGCAGCTCAGCGCGTTCTCGCGCGCGGCGGCCGGGATGGCCGGCGCGGTGCTGGGTATCGCGTTCGTCATCAGGGCGGGCGGGGACATGGCGGCCGAGGGCGGCACCACGCTTTCGTGGTTCTCGCCGCTGGCGTGGTCGCAGCAGACGGCGCCGTTCGTGCTGGACAGGTGGTGGCCGCTCGCGCTCTCGCTCGGCTTCGCGGCCGTCATGACGGTGGCCGGGTTCGCAGTGTCGACCCGTCGCGACGTCGGAGCGAGCCTGATCGCCGTCCGTCGGGGCTCTCCGGAGGCGGCGGGCTGGCTGCGGTCGCCGCTCGCTCTCGCCGTCCGTCTCCAGCGCTCGAGCACCCTATGGTGGACGCTGGCGCTCACCGTCTCCGGGCTGCTCTTCGGCGCTTTCACCGAGACCATGCTGTCCGCGTTCGAGGAGCTGCCTCCGGTCTTCATCGAGCTGTTCGGGGGCGCCGAGGAGCTCGTCGCCGGTTACCTCGGCTACATGGCGCTCTACATGGCGTGGATCGCCGGGGCGTATGCCGTCCTGTCCGTCGTCGGGCTTCGCGGCGAGGAGACATCGGGCCGCCTGGAGCCCGTGCTCGCCACTCCGGTCAGCCGATGGGTGTGGCTGGGCGGGAACATCGTGGTCAGCGCCGTTGGGGCCGTGATCGTGCTGGGCGTCACCGGGGTGTCCACCGGTGTCGGGGCGGCCGTGGTCACGGGCGATGACACGCTCATCGCCGACCTCACCGTGGCGCACCTGAACCAGGTTCCGCCGGTGCTCGTGGTACTCGGGGTGGCCGCCCTCTTGTTCGGAGTCTTCCCCAGGGCGATCGGGCTGGCGTGGGTGCTCGTCGGCTACGGTCTCTTCGCCGGAACGTTCGGCCAGTTACTCGACCTGCCCGCCTGGGCGCTGGACCTCTCACCGTACGCGCATCCGGCGCGTATGCCGCTCGAGTCGTTCGAGGGGGCGCCGGTCGTCGTCCTGATCGTGGTCGCGGTGGCCGCGTCCTTCGTCGGCCTGCTCGGCTTCAGGAGGCGCGGGATAGAGTCCGTATAGGGAGTAGGCCGGGACGGACCGGCTTAGCCCCCATGCTCGCTGTGGTAGTCATGTGTCGACTCCCAGTACTGGAACTCAAAAGACTCCGTGTCGAGGCCGCGAAACCTGGCGTGGAGGACGCACCGAGTCACCCTCGTTATCGGGCGACCTATCCAAGGTGTGAGAGATTCCATGATGCTCCGCCCCGCATTGATCATCCGGCGCGGAGCACTTGGTCTCCCTGGAGGCAGGTACTCGACCGACAGCGTTTCAAACCCCATGGAGTTCAGGGTGTCGACGAGTCCTTTCTCATTGAAGAAGGTACAGCTAGTCGATTCGTAGGGACTGTCGTCCCCGATCGGACAGAACAGGAGCGCATTCCTCTTGTCGCCCCTCCAGATCGCGGTCTCTATGATCAAGTCGCCACCAGGAATCATGACGTCCCTGATCGCCTTCAAGCTGTTGAATGGATAGCGCAGGTGATACAAGACTCCCGGAAAGATCACAACGTCGAATCGTCCGTACGACTCCGGGGTCAGATCATAGACATTCATCCGTTCCATTCGGACCTTCGACTGAAAGTACGGGATGAGGAACTCTGTGGCAGGTATGGATAGGTCGTTATCTATGCCTATCACTTCGCGTGCCCCGAACGATTCTGCCGCGAAGGAGAAGAGGCCATCTCGGCAGCCGACGTCGAGCACCGCTTCCCTTCAAGATCAAGGGATCTCACGTACTTCATACACATGTCTTGCGTTTCTACGTACCCGGGGTTGCCTGGCGTCGATACTCCATCGGTGAGTTTGATGATGTGATAGAACCTGTATCGCTCCAATGCCAGTCGCAGACCTTCCTCGCTATCCAAGGCGCCCAAACCCCCATACGGTCGCGCTCGGTCGCAGCTTTCGATGCCCTATCACGACAAGCATACAGCATGCAACGGGGACCGACAGCCGACGCCGTGGCTCCTCCCCGTCGTAAGCGAGCGCTGCAATCGAATCCCTCGACAGGGCGCATGTCGGTGCCGCCGCAGGGGGTCTCGAAGACCGTTAGGCCGGTTACCTCGGTCGAGGCTGGGCGATCATCAACGTCGTGATCTCGCCCGTTCACAACCCTGCGCAGGAAGTCTCTTCGAGGCACCTGGATTCTGTCTGTCACGTATGCCGCATCGCGGCCCGATCCGCCGAGCTGCGCGATGTCGGATGGCGACTGGCGCTGGCCTTCGGTTCCGCGTGACTACGCGAGACGCTGAGAGCCGCGTTCCAGCGCCCCCCGGACGAAGACGAACACCCAGACCGCCCAGGGCAACACGAGGGCGCGAGACACGGCGGACAGCACTTGTTCACGCTTCTGAGAGAGCGCCCACGTTCCCACACCTGCGGCGATGGCCATACCTCCGAGTCCCAAGAACGCGAGGTACGTGTGCAGATCGTAGAGGGACGCCCCGTGCACAGGCTCCTGCGGCCCAACCGCCGACGCCCGCGCGCATGGGTTCGCGGCCGGGGTTCACACCAGGCGTCTCCGAGCGACCGCGGAGAGCACGATCCCGACCGCGATCGAGCCCGCGAGCGCGGCCGCCGCGATCCGCACGAGTTCCGAGGGTGTCGCGCCCGCGATCCCCGCGAAGGCCCACACGAACACGCCCGCGAACACGGAGTCGCCCTCGCGCGCGAGGCCGGCGAACGCGAGCGCGGCGCCCACGACGAGCACGATCGCGCCCCACCGCTCCGGTGGGATGCCCCAGCCGCTCCACTTCGTGGCATACAGCGCGCTCGAGACGTTGGCGATCGTGGCGATCGAGATCCAGCCGAGGTACAGGCCGAGTGGCGCGCGTACGGCCCAGCGCTCGAGTCCCGAAGGACGGTCCGGCCGGTCTCGGCGGGCGACGAGGTAGGCAGCGATGAGCGAGGCCAGCAGGACCAGCATGACCGGCACGGTCCAGTAGATGTTGAGGGAGTGCCAGAGCAGCAGCCAAGAGACGTTGGCCAGGTTGGAGACGAGGAGCGGCCAGGCGAGCCGGTCAGGCAGCGGGTCGTCGGCGAGCGGGCGCACGAACTGCGCCGCCGAGTAGGCGAGCAGTCCGAGGTAGATCAGGCCCCAGATCGCGAAGACGTAGCCGGCCGGCGTGACGAGCGTGGGGTAGAGCGCGGAAACCTCGCCGGTGCCGCGTCCGAACAGCGGCAGCGCGTTGGCGAGGACGTTCATGACGATCGTCCCGACGACCGTCAGTGCGACGAGGACTCGCAGTGCCATGTCGGGGCGGATCGTCGGGCTCGCGGTGCGGGCGGTTCCCACGGGCACCCCTTTGCGCTGGAGGCCGTGGCCGCCCTGAGTGTACCCGCTGCTGCAGACACGGAACGGCGCGCGACCGGGAGGTGCGTGGCGCCGGCTCGTCAGACTGCTGCGCCCGTGCCCGGTCGTACGCCTTTGCCCGCCGATGAGGCGGTCGCTCGACCTACTTGACGCGGACGTTGACCGCTTGCTTCTTCCCGTCGCGGCCAGCCCCCACGTCGAACTCCACCTTCGCGCCCTCGTCCAGCGTCTTGAAGCCTTCCGACTTGATCTCGCTGAAGTGGACGAACAGGTCGTCGCCCCCGTCGTCCGGGGCGATGAAGCCGAACCCCTTGTCCGGGTTGAACCACTTCACAGTGCCTTCTGTCATGGATGCCATCCTTCAACGCACGACCGTTCCCGTCTGTATTCCCGACAACTGCCCGTGTCGACACATCCTCGGCGTTCCCGCCGAGGGAGGGCCTCGTGATGGCGGGTCACGGACCCTCGTCTCCGGCGGTCGCGCGAGCTCGTGTGGGGCGCGCTGCTGCTCGCGCGAAGCGAGCACGCGGGCTTCGAGTTCGCGGCGATCATCGCCCTCCGGCGATGGCCGCCACCCGACACCGGGGCCTGAACGCGCTCTAGCGGAAGTCCGGGCCCGGCTTCGGGATGTAACCGACCTTCTTGGAGGCGCCGGCGCGGTCGGCGAGCCCTAAGACGTACTCATCGCAGAGCGAAAGCTGCTTCACGGCGTTCTCGAAGCCCTCGGGCGGATGCTGGGTGATGTACAGCTTCTCCTGCGTCTTGGACAGGTAGAAGCGGTCCTCCTTGCCGTCGACCCCCCGGATGTAGAGGAGCGTACCGTCGATACTGACGGGGAGCGCGCCGGGCCGGGTCAAGAGGGTCTGCGTGTCGACGAAGGCGCTGCGGCCGAAGTGCGGCACACCCGCGAGGTCCAGACCGAGGAGGTCCGCCACGGTGGGCATCACGTCGACCTGACCCAAGACCGTGTCGTGCACGAACGGCCGATCCTGGCCGGGGAGATGGATGACCAGGGGGATGTTGTAGAAGTCCGCCCTGTTGTACGCGCGACCGTACAGGTGCTTTCTGATGGCTGCGTCCTCGTCCGTCTCGTCCGCCCAGCGCATGCCGAAGTGGTCTCCGTAGATGACGACGATGCATTCGTCGAGCAGGCCGTGCGTCTCCAGCCGGTCGAGGAACCACCCGAGCTGCTCGTCGGCGTAGGCCTGAGCCTCGAGGTACCGCCCGGTGGTGGTCTTCGCGACGTCCTCGGACAGCTTGAGCGGGCTTCGGCCTTGGATCGAACGGAACGGGTAGTGCGCGGACAGCGTCACGAGGCTGGCGTAGAAGCGGTTCTCCTGGGTGAGCTCGCTCACCAGCACCGGAAGCGTCTTCTCGTAGAGCACACGGTCGCTGGGTCCATAACCCGTGATGTCGTCGTCGCCGAAGAAGACCCGATCGCAGTACGCGCCGAAGCCCAGGGCCGGGTAGAGCTGGAAGCGGTTCCAGAAATCGGCGGTGTTCGTGTGGAACGTCGCGGTGGTGTAGCCGCGCTCCTCCAGCATTCGCGGGAGGCCGGGGATCTCCTTGCGCGCGTAGGCTACCGAAGCGGGCTGCCCCGTGGGAGGCAGAAGCGACGTGTTCACGACGAACTCCGCGTCCGCCGTGTTGCCTCCGCCGATCTGCGAGTAGGTGTTCGGGAAGTAGTGGCTGCGCCCGATGAACGCCTCGAGTCTCGGCACTATCGCCTGTCCGTCGATGCGCGCGCCGATGAGGCCCGCCTGCAAGGCTTCCATCTGGATCAGGATGACGTTCTTGCCCTCGTACTGGCCGAACTCCGGCGCGTTCGGCATCCTGGGCCCGTCCGAATGCCCCGTCAGACGATCTATCTGGGACTGCAGGTCACCCCTGAACGCCAGACCGTCACCGTCGCCACCGAGCGAGCGCCCGAGGACCGACGCGGACTCGAACGAGAACAGGCCGAACCGGTAGGCCACGGTCAACGGGTCCTTGCCCGTACCGACGACGGCGGTGACGATCGTCAGCACTATCGCCATGTGAAGCGACGCCACGCCGAAGGCAAGTGTCGCCCGCTGCTGCAGCACCTTGCCGCGTGCCGGCCGGAAGGCGGCCCAGAAGACGAACGGAAGGTCCGCGAGCAGCAGCGCGCCTTTGAGGGTCAGCAGCCCCAAGACGTCTTCGCCGAGGCGAACCTGACCCGCCATGAGCAGCATCGCCGCTTCCGGCGGCTGCTCGAAATACGATGCGTACATCACCGAGCCGAGCAGAACGACCGAGGAGAACAGCGCCACCAGCGCGATCGCGATCCGTCCGGGCCTGCCGCGGACGGATGAGGCGAACGCCCAGATGACGGCGAGGAACACCAGGTCCGCAAGGAAGCCGGTCCCGAGTGCGTGCCCGATGACAAGATGCCGGGACCAGAGGACCTTCATGCCGAGGAGGAGCGCGACCAGAAGCGGCAACGCGTCGAGCGCACGAAGGCGCTCACGCAACAACGCGACTCTCCTCGGCAGCGGTTCCATGGCTTCCTCGTGTCAAGCAGGCCCGAACCGCACACTATCCGAAGCCGTCATCGAGCGCCAGCACCGCGCCGCCTCCTTGTGACCCCACACACTGCGACGTCATCCGGGCCGTGGCCTACCGGAGGCTTGGGTAGACATAGGAGTATGGCGCGAGCCCCCGCGCCCGGTGCGGCGAGGGAACGGCGTAGCGGACCGGCTCGACGGAGGGACATCCCACATGGCGGATAAGCGTCCCGACCAAGGATCGCCGGCGGTCGCCCTGCTGATGGTCCTGGTCGTGCTGGCGTTCGCTGTCGGAGTCGGCACGCGCGCCATCGATCTGCGTATCGCGATCGGCCCCTGGCTCCTCCATCACTGGTTCAGTTGGACCGGCGCGACGTTCATCGCCGCCTTCACGCCCGCCTTCTACGTGCTCAAGCGCCGAAACAGGGACGGCCGAAGGGCCCTGCTCCAGCTACACGTGTTCGGCGGACTGGTAGCCGTGGGATTGGTGTCGCTGCACTTCACACAGCACGTGACCAGGCCGGTGCCCCCGGACCTGGGCACCGGCGTCGTGCTGTACGCCGCCCTCGTGCTGTCGGTGACCACCGGGTTCCTGATGCGGTATCGCATGCTGACTGCCGGTATGCGCGAGTGGCGCCTCATCCACAACGGGTCGGCCGTCACCTTCTACCTCGCCATCGTGGTGCATGTGATGGTGGGCCTGGGCGTACTCTGAGCCCCCGTCGACCTGCGCGCCGAGCGCCTGCGTCCACGGCACTTCGACCTCGTCGCCGACGATGGCCGAGGTGCGAAGCATCACTGCTCGGGGAGTGCCGACCGCACGGCGTTCTCGACTGGCGGGGGGATGCGCGGCTCGCCTCCGAAGACGTGCACTACCGTGTCAGGCCCCTCACCCCCCAGGAACTCCCGTGTGGCGGAGGACAGCGTCCGGGCATCGGTCATGAGCAGGACGCCGCGACGCGAGCCGGCCACCGCGCCGCCGCAGACCGCGTCCGGGTAGTCGAGACCCGAGGCGATAGCGACGTACAGCTCGTCCGCGAGGCCCTCGCGGCGTGCCCATGAAGCGAGGGCCCGAGCGGTGTCGTACCGGGTGCGTCCGGCGATCCTCGACACGGACAGGCGCTTCCCCTCGCGGAGGGCGAGTTCGACCTCCGAGGAGACCGCCGGAGTCCCGCCGCAGATCACCACACCGTTCACCCTCGGATCGGTCAAGGAGCGAAGTGTCCGATCCGGCAGGCGTCGGGGCCTGGTGAGGAGGATAGGCATGCCCGACGAGTACGCGACCGCTGAGGCCGACAACGCATCGGCGAACACGTCTCCCCTGGCCAGGAAGACGCGGCCGTCGAACTCCGTGCCCTTCGCCGAGACCACGGTGGCCGCCACCTTCGCCGCCGTCTCGTATCGGTCGCGGCCCCCGATGCGGACGACGGTGACACCAGGTATGCGGCCGAGCTCGGCCGCCACGCTCTCCGAGATCGCGGGCTGCCCGCCGACGACGTACGCCC
>JACUUM010000043.1 GCA_014859305.1 Coriobacteriia bacterium | reverse complement strand
TAGCACGAGTGCCTGACACACGATCTGCCGGTAGCCCCATACGGTGCGATGATGAGGCGTGGGATGTGCTGTTGCGAGCAGAGCGGGTCGGGGTGTCCTGATGAGGAAAGCAGGGGTAATCGTTGCAATCATCGCTGGTGTCCTCGGTGTACTTTCCGCACTTCTAACCCTCGTCTTCGGAGGTCTGGGTGCAGCGCTAGAGGCCGAGGGTTCTGGGACAGTGATCGGCCTAGGTTGGGGCGGCCTAGCGTTCGCGTTCGCGACCATTGTGCTCGGCGCTATGTCGCAATCGTCGCGAAGAGTCGCCTCCCAGGGTTCTGCTGATTGTGGCCTCGGTCCTCGGCGCGGTCCTTGGAGGTACGCTCGTCGCGATCTTCATGGTGCTCGCCTTGGCAGGTGGTGTCCTAGCTGTTCTAGGAAGGAAGAAAGTCGCGGTGGAATCGCCGGGCGCACCCTAGCGGCATTACTGCAGCAATAGGTGCAGCAACGCTTGAGATTCCGTTGGCGTCCACCGACGTCCCCCGAAGGCGCAACATGGCGTTGACCAGGCGCGGGAGGACGGCCACGTCCCGTCAAGTGGTGTGTGAAGCTCCCTGCTCCATCCCCACCGCCGGCTCTCAGCCGGCCATGAGCGCCGGCACCACCTCCGCCTCACCGTCGAGCGTCTCAAGCGGCGGCCGCAGGGCTGTCTCGATCGACTCGGCGGACATGTAGCGCCGCGACACCTGCCACTCGTCGTGCTGCTCGGAAGGCACCGAGCCGATCAGGCGGATGATCGCCGCGCGGTCCGGGAAGACGCCGACCACGTAACTGCGCCGTCGGATCTCCCGGTTGAGCCGCTCCTGGGGGTTGTTCGACCATATCTGGCGCCAGTGCGCTTGCAGGAATGTTGCAAACGCGGCGATGTCGGGTGCGGCCTCTTCAAGCATCTCCGCGACATCGGGGAAGCGCTCGGAGAGCTGCTCGACGACCCTGGCGAGCAGCGCGAGGTCGTCGACAAGCTGAAGGTGGGCCTCGAGGGCATGCGCGGTAGGCACTCGGCGAACACGTGAGGACGCCCCGGAGGACGAAAGGGGCCCGGGCGGAACGCTCCTCGGGCCCCTGCGCCTTGACGGATCGGCGGCCTAGCGCCCGCTACGCGTGCGCCATGGGCCGGCTCACCGTCGCGGTCGTGACGTCGGACTCCAACTGGAGCCCATCGGCGTACTTGTCGAAGTAGCTGCTCGAGCTGATGAAGTTCACGACGCTCTCGATCTTGGCGTCGTCGTAGCCCAGCTGCTTCAACATCGCCGTCTCGAAATCCGTTCAATACCTGCAGCCGTTCGTCACGTCCACGGCGAGGCTCATGAGCGTGACCATCTCCTTGCCCCACGTCCGCTCGGCCTGCTTGTAGCCCTCCCACTGCAGCTTGAGGATCTCGGGCTGATGGGCCAGCGCCTTGAAGATGTTCGGCACGAACCCGAAGCCGTAGTGCGTCTTGATGTCCTCGTAGACCTGTCGGACCTCCGCGGACGCCTCGTTCTCCTCGATCAGGTGGATCGTCGCCATCGCTTTCACCTCCCTTCGCGGCGTGCACGTGTGGTACCCGGGACGCACGGCCGCGAACCGCCGGGCGGAGACCTGCCCGCGCATCGGTCCGGGTTGTGGGAACGGGCCTCGCGGGACGATACTCGGGCAGCTGGGGGACGCCGAGGACGGAAGGGGGCCCACGATGGGCGAGGCGCCGGCCTATCCGCCGCAGTCGGCGGGGGCGCGGATGGTCTCCTCCGTGCCGGTCGCGCGCGAGGAGGCGACCGTGGGCGAGGTCCTGGGGCTCATCGTGGCTCCGGACTCGCCGCGCTGGGACGCACTGACCTACACGCTGGTCCTCGACGACGAGGGCCGCCTGGTCGGGCTCGTGACGATCGAGCAGCTCAGCAACACGCCGCCCGACACGCAGCTGTCGGCCGTCATGCGCCGTGACGTAGCCTCGGTCGCGCCCGAAGCCGACCAGGAGGAGGCGGTCCGCGTCGCGATCAGCCGCGGGCTGGACGCGGTGCCCGTCGTCGAGGCGGACGGAGAGGTCCTCGGCGCGATCGACGAGGACGCGATCCTGCGCATACTGCACGAGGAGCACGTCGAGGACATGCTGCTGCAGTCCGGCGTGAGGCCCGAGCCCGGCTTCGACATCGCCGGGGCGACCGCCCCGCAACTGGTGCGGCGGCGCCTGCCCTGGCTCGTCGTCGGGCTGGCGGGAGGCATGCTGGCGACCGAGGTGGTCCGCGGTTTCGAGGCCACGCTGCAGCGCCGGCTGGAGCTGGCGTTCTTCATCCCGGTCATCGTGTACATGGCCGACGCGGTGGCGACGCAGACCGAGACGATCTTCATCCGCTCCATGGCGACCGGCTCGCTCGACGTCCGCCGCTATGTGGTGCGCGAGCAGGGGATAGGCGCGCTCATCGCCCTCGCTTCGGCGGCGCTGATGGCCGCGTTCGCCCAGCTCCGTTTCGGGGAGCCGCGCATCTCGGCGATCGTGGGGCTGTCGATGCTCGCGTCGATCTTCGCCGGGGTCTCGATCGCCGTCCTCATCCCGTGGGCTCTCGCCCGCCTGGGCAAGGACCCGGCGTACGGCGCGGGCCCCTTCGCGACGATCGTGCAGGACGTCCTGTCGATCGTGATCTACTTCGTCGTCGCCACGGCGGTCCTGTTCGCCGCCGCATGACGCCGACGCCCCGCGTCGCCACCGTCGCGAGCGGGGCGTTCCCGCGCGACGAGGGTCGTGTCACCATGGTCGTACTCTCAAGAGGAGGGCCGGTGGTAGAGGAACGCCCGAGGGCGGCGGACGCCCCGGAGCACGGCATGTACTCGGTGGCCAACCTGATCACGGTGGTCAGGTTGCTGCTCATCCCGATCTTCCTGTCGCTGCTGCTCTCGAGGGCGGACAAGAGCGACCTGATCGCGTTCGTGGTCTTCTCGCTGGCCGCCTCCACCGACTGGCTGGACGGCATGATCGCCCGCCGCACGGGTACCGTCACCACCGTCGGCAAGGTCATCGACCCGCTCGTGGACCGGCTGCTGATCGCCTCGGGCGTCGTGGGGCTCTACATCGTGGACCGCCTGCCGCTCTGGGTGGTGGTCGTGCTCGTGGCGCGCGACGCCTACCTGCTCTATGGGGCGTACGTGCTGGAGCGGTATCGTATGAGGATGCCGGTGACCTACGCCGGCAAGATCACGACCGCGGTGCTGCTGACCGGCTTCGCGGCGCTGGTGCTCGGCTGGCCGTCCGTGCACGTCGGCGCGCTCGGCCTCCGCTACGCCGGCGAGCTGCTCATCTACGCCGGTCTGGCGCTCTCGCTGGGGACGGCGGCGCAGTACACGGTGCGGGCGAAGCGGATGGTGGACGGGGCGAAGGCCGAGGGGACGGCAGCGCGAGGCGGGTGACGGGTCGTCCGGGGCCGGCGACGGCGGCCGGCCGGCGGAAGGGGGCGTTTGCGATAAGAGCGGTCATCATGGCCGGCGGCGAGGGCACGAGGCTCCGCCCGCTCACGAGCCTGCGGCCCAAACCGATGGTCCCGATCGTCAACCAGCCGTGCATGGAGCACATCCTCGGGCTCGTGAAGCACCACGGGATGACGGAGGTCGTGGCGACCCTGCAGTTCATGCCGCAGGTCATCCAGGACTACTTCGGCGGGGGTGAGGAGTGGGGCACCGAGATCGCCTACGCCGTGGAGGAGACGCCGCTGGGCACCGCGGGCTCGGTGCGCAACGCCGCCGAGCACCTCACCGAGACGTTCCTCGTCATCTCCGGCGACGCGCTCACCGACGTCGATCTCTCCGAGGTCATCGCCTTCCACGAGCGCCGCGGCGCGGCCGTCACCATCGCGCTCAAGAGCGTGCCCGACCCGCTGGAGTTCGGCGTGGTCATCGCAGACGACGAGGGCCGGATCCAGCGCTTCCTCGAGAAGCCGACCTGGGGGCAGGTCTTCTCGGACACCATCAACACGGGCATCTACGTGCTGGAGCCCGAGGTCTTCGAGCACATCCCCGAGGACGAGCCGTACGACTTCTCCTCGCAGCTCTTCCCGGACCTCATGCGCAAGGGCCTCCCGCTGTACGGCTGCGTCGTCGACGGCTACTGGTGCGACGTCGGCAGCCTCGAGAGCTACGTCCAGGCGCACCGCGACGTGCTGGACGGCCGGGCGAAGCTGTACGTCCCGGGGACGCGCACCACCGGCGACGTGTGGATCGGCGAGGGCGCTCAGGTCCAAGAGGGAGCCGTCCTGCGCTCCAAGGTCGTCGTGGGCGCGAACGCCAAGATCCGCGGCGGCGCGGAGCTGGCGGAGTACACGGTCCTCGGCGACAACTGCGTGATCGGGCATGACTCCGTCGTGGAGCGCTCGATCCTGTGGAACGACACGTTCGTCGGCGCGGGCGCTACCGTGCGGGGAGCGGTGCTGTGCCGCCGAGTGGACGTGCGCAAGCGTGCGACGGTGGAGGTCGGCGTGGCCATCGGCGACGAGGCGATGGTGGGTCACGACGCGTTCATAGGCAACGACGTGCAGATCTACCCGTTCAAGCGTATCGAGCCGGCCGCCGTGGTGAGCTCCTCGGTGATCTGGGAGACAGCCGCGCTGCGCTCGCTCTTCGGGACCGAGGGCATATCCGGGCTCGTCGGCGTGGACGTGACACCGGAGTCGGCGCTGAAGGCCGCCCAGGCGTTCGGGACGACCCTGCCGAGCGGGTCGCACGTGGTCATGAGCCGGGACAACAGCCGCGCGGCCCGCATGATCAAGCGCGCCATGGTCGCGGGGCTGAACTCGGCGGGGCTGAGCGTGCGCGACCTGCGCGTCGCCTCGCCGGCGGTCAACAGGTTCACGACCCGTGACACCCGCTCCGTCGGCGGGGTCCACGTCTGCGCCTCTCCCAAGGACGTACAGTCGCTGCAGATCCAGTTCTACGGCGCCAACGGCCTGGACATCACGCCCTGGGAGCAGAAGAAGGTCGAGCGCCTGTACTTCCGCAACGAGTTCCGCCGCTCCTTCCTCTCCGAGGTGGGGGAGATCATCTACCCGCCCCGCGCGCTCGAGTACTACGCGCAGGGACTGAGCGACGCGCTGCGCGGCGCCGGGCGCGGAGAGGGCAGAGAGGCCGAGGAGGAGCCCGAGGAGGCCGCGGCGGGGCGCAGGCTGCGGGTGGTGGCCGACATGGGCTTCGGCGTCGCCTCGATCGTCCTGCCCCAGGTCGCCACCGGCTGGCCGGCCGACCTGCTCACGCTCAACCCCATCCCCGACGCCGAGAAGACCTACGTGAGCGGTCGCGAGCGCACGGCGCACCTGGACCGCCTGCGGACCGACGTGGAGATGTTCGGTGCCGACCTCGGGATCAGGTTCGACCTGCCCGGCGAGAGGATCGACATCGTCACGCCCGCCGGCAGGATGCTGGACGGCGACACGGCGCTGCACCTGATGGTGGCGCTGTGGTGCGGGACGGGCCGGGCCGCCTCCGGTCTCGTGGTGCCCGCGCACGCCTCCGTCGTGGTGGACGAGATAGCGGCGCGCTGCGGCGCACGCGTGGTCCGCAGCGGCCGCTCCAGGCAGTCGCTGGCCGAGACGGCGGTGCGCGAGAAGGCGGGCTTCGCGGGAGGCCGGAACGGGTGCTACGTCTTCCCGGCCCTCCTCGCCGCCTGCGACGGCATCATGAGCCTCGGCATGCTCGTCCGCATGCTGTCCGAGACCGAGGAGGATCTCGACGCGGTCGTCGAGCGCCTGCCTGCGCCCCACCTGCGGGAGAAGGCGGTCTTCTGCCCCATCGATCGCAAGGGCGCCGTCATGCGGGCGGTCACCGAGGCCGTGGCGGGGATGGACGTCCGGCTCGCCGACGGGGTGCGCGTGACGCTGGAGGACGGCTGGGCGCTCGTGCTGCCCCACCCGTTCGAGCCGCTCGTGGACGTGTACGCGGAAGGCGTCGACGACGCCTCGGCCGACGAGAACCTCGCGAGGTTCGAGAGGATGGTCTCGGGGGCCGCGGGGTAGCGGCCCCTCGCGTCGCTGGACGCGCCGCTACCGTCTGCCCGGCCGGGCCTGGTATAATCGCCGCCGAGTGGTCGGCTCACCAGCACACACGGGGTCGCGTAGTGTCCTCCCGGTACCGGCCGGTCTTGGCCGTCGTATTCTGCGTGCTCGGCTTCATGCTCGCCGTGGCGTTCAACACCAAAGCGCGCTCAGCCAGCGTCCGGCCGGAGCGAGCGGCGGACCTGCCCGCGGTCGTGCGCGACATGGAGCGTCAGCGCCACGCCCTGCAGGACCGGCTGGAGGACCTGCGGGACAGCATGGCCGAGGCGGACCGCCTCGCGGCCGCCGACGCCGGCGTCCGCGAGTCGTTCTCGGCCGAGCTGGAGGCGGCGAGGGCGGCCGCCGGGCTGACGGCCGTGCAAGGCCCCGGGGTCGAGATACTCCTGGGAGACGGGAAGGACGTGCCCCCCGGAGCGGACCCGAACGACTACCTTATCCACGACTACGACCTGTCCGGCGTGGTGAACGCCCTGCTCGCGGGCGGGGCTGAGGCGGTGAGCGTGAACGGGGAACGGATCGTGGCCACCACCCCCATACGCTGTGCCGGGACGACGATCCTCGTGAACTCGACGCGGCTGGGCAACCCCTACGTCGTGCTCGCGGTCGGCGACCCGGACGCACTGGCGCGGTCGGTCCTCGACGACCCGATGACCGGACCGGTCTTCGGCGCGTACAAGACGCGGTACGGCTTGGAGGCCCGGCTCGTGACCAGGGCCGAGATCACCGTCCCGTCGTATCGCGGCAGCACCCAGCCCGCGTACGCCCGGCCGGGAGGTGGCGCATCGTGATGGTGCTCCTGCTGGCGCTCGCGCTGGGCATGACGCTCGGCCTGCTGACCAACCTGAGCGTGCCGGTGGCGCTGCTCACCTACCTCGGCGTGGCGGTGCTCGCGGCGCTGGACAGCTGCCTCGGCGGGGTGCGGGCGAGCCTGGAGCGGAGCTTCGACGACCGCGCCTTCGTCACCGGCTTCCTCACGAACACGCTGATGGCGGCGCTGATCGTGTTCATCGGCGAGCGCATAGGGGTGCGGGAGCTGTACCTGGCGGCCGTCGTCGCCTTCGGCGTGCGCATGTTCGACAACCTCGGCGCCGTACGACGGCTGATCCTAGAGCGGCTGGGGTGGGAGTAGTGGGCGCGCTGGACGGAGGTCCCCGCCGCACGTTCACCGTCCTGCGGGACGAGTCCATCCGTCGGGTCATCGCGACCGAGAAGGCCGTGGAGAGCCAGTTCCACGAGGCGCGGCTGTTCCTGACGCTGGCCATGGCCGTCGGGCTGGTCGGGTTCCTGCTCGTCGCGCAGTGGCGGGGCAACGCCAGCTACGCCCGGTCCCTGGAAGCGCAGAGCAGCGCCGACCTCGCCTCCATCATCCAGCAGATCGCCGCGGAGAACGACGCGATGCGCGAGGAGGCGCTCCAGCTGGAGCTGCGGCTGATGCAGGCCGAGGCGGGCGGCAAGGGCCGGAGCGAGCTGCTCAACGCCGCCGCGCGCGAGCTGAAGGACCTGCGTCTCGTCGCGGGGCTCGAGGCCGCCGTCGGCCCCGGCATCGTCGTGACGCTGTCGGACCCCGAGAGCGTCCTGCTCCCGGTGGACCTGCTCGCGTTCGTCAACGAGTTGAAGTCCTCGGGCGCCGAGGCGGTGGCGGTGGACGGGCGGCGCATGGGCGCGCTCTCCGGCTTCTCCGGCGACGCCGGCAGCGTCACGCTGGACGGGCAGGCTCTCGAGCCCCCCTACCTCGTCCAGGCCATCGGCAAGCCCGAAGCGCTCTCCCAAGCCGTCTCCATGCCGGGAGGGGTCGCCGCCGCGTTCGCGACCTACCCCGGCGTGCAGGTATCCGTCAGCGAGAGCGACGACGTCGCCGTCCCCGCGGCGCCCGACGGGCGCTTCGTGGTCGGCGAGCCCATCAAGGAGAAGTGAATGCGACTCACCGCCCGCTTGAAACGATCCCCGGTGTGGTTCCGTTTCGCGGTCCTGCCGCTGGGAGCCGTCCTGCTCGTCTCGGTCCTCGCCGTGACCGCCGACGCGGTCGCGATGTGGGGCAGGGTGCACCCCGGCGTACGCGTGGGCGGCGTGGCGGTCGGGTGGATGAGGCCCGCCGACGCCCGTGCGAGGCTCGCCGCGCATGCCCAGGACAGCCTGTCGCGCCCGGTCAAGCTCAGGTTCGAGGAGCGCGAGTGGGAGGTGACGGCGGAGAAGGTCGGAGCCAGCGTCGACGCCACACGGCACATCGAGGCGGCGATGGGCGTCGGCCGCCGCGGCCCAGCCGCCTCCCGGCTCAGCGCGAGGCTCGCCGCGTGGTTCCGCCCCGTCGAGCTGCCGATGAGGACCGACCTCGACCCGAAGGCGACCGACCCGCTGCTCGACGACGTGGCCGAGGCGGTGCTGCGCAAGCCCAAGGACGCCGCGGTCAAGGTCGAGGGCGGGAAGGCGCGGCTCGAGCCCGCCGCGGTGGGTGTCGAGATGCGGCGCGAGGCCGTGGAGGAGAGCCTGCGTGCCGCGTTCGTCTCCAGCGAGCGTTCAGTCAACGTCGCCGTGGGCTTCATCCCGGTGAGCGTGGCCGACGAGGACGCCGCGGAGGCGCTGGCGCATGCGGAGCGCATGGCCTCGGGACCGGTGCGCATCGAGCACGAGGACCGGAGCTGGGAGTTCAGCGCGAGAGACGTGGGGTCGTGGCTGTCGTTCCGCGCGGTGCCCGTGCCGGTCGAGGCGCAAGCCGCGAAGGGGTCGACGTCCTCGGCGGAGTCCCCGTCGGCCGAGGGTGACGTCGGCACCGGGCAGCGCATGCAGCTCGAGGCGTACGTGGAGGGGGAGAAGGTGGCCCGGTCCGTGGGCCCCAAGGTCGGCGGCGTGGGCCGCGAGCCCGTGGACGCCTCGTTCAAGGTCTCCGACGGGAGGGTGACGATCGTGCCGTCCAGGGACGGCACGGGCCCCGACATGAAGGCGCTGGCCAAGGAGCTCACGGTCGTGCTCAAGGGCGACGGGGAGCGCGTCGTGACGCTGCGCACGCGCCGGGTCGAGCCGGAGATAACGACCGCTAAGGCGCGGGGGATGGGCATCAAGGAGCGCATCGCCACCTACTCGACGAACTACGACCCCACGAACAGATCGCGCGTGAACAACATCCACACTCTGGCCAAGGCGCTCGACGGCTCCCTCGTGCCGCCGGGGGGGACGTTCTCGTTCAACGAGACGATCGGTCCTCGGACGGCGGAGAAGGGCTATCAGGAAGCCGCGGCCATCGTCAACGGCAAGCTGGTGCCGCAGCTCGGAGGGGGCATCTGCCAGGTCGGGACGACCTTCTTCAACACCGTGTTCTTCTCGGGCCTGCCGGTCGTCGAGAGGCGCAACCACTCCTTCTACATCAGCAGCTACCCGAAGGGGCGGGACGCGACGATCTCCTGGGGCGGCCCGGACCTGAAGTTCCGCAACGACACCGAGCACTGGGTGCTGGTCAAGACGGGGTTCGGAGCGGGCTCGCTCACGGTGAGCCTGTACGGCACGGACCCGGGATACGAGGTGGCGTACACCACCGGCGACTTCACCGACGTGCGCCCGCACAGCGTCTCGGAGGTCGAGGACGACACCCTGGACGAGGGCAAGCGCGTCGTGCAGGACCCGGGCGTGGACGGGCGCAAGTGCGTCGTGACCCGGACCGTGAGGAAGGGCGGCACGGTGGTGCGGACCGACACCTTCACCTCCGTGTACAAGCCCAAGGAGGAGGTCGTGCGCGTCGGCACGAGGAAGGTCGAGGCGCCGGCCGAGGAGGAGGGCTCCCTCTCGGGCGCCCGGTAGGGCGCGAGGAGCGGCCGCCAAGGATGCGGCGGCGGCCCGCCTGGCGGGCGCCGGCGCGGAGGGGAGTGAGGGGTGTACCAGCCGGAATACGAGGCGATGTCCCGCGCGCAGCTCGAGGAGCTCCAGCTTCGGCGGTTGCGGACGGTGCTCGCCCGTGTCCACGGGAACGTGGAGACCTACCGGCGCAAGTTCGACGAGGCGGGTCTCGCCCCGGCCTCGGTGAGCTCGCTGGAGGACCTGGAGGCGGTGCCGTTCACGGTCAAGGACGACCTGAGGGCCGCCTACCCCTACGGCATGTTCGCCGCACCGCTGCACGACATCGTGCGCGTGCACAGCTCCTCGGGCACGACCGGGCAGATCACGGTCGTCGGCTACACGGCCAACGACATATCGAACTGGGCCGATCTCATGGCCCGCACGATCGCGTGCGCGGGCGGGACGGCCGACGACGTCGTGCAGGTGACGTACGGGTACGGCCTGTTCACAGGTGGTCTGGGCGTGCACTACGGTTCCGAGCGGCTCGGCGCCGTCACCGTGCCCATCTCCGGAGGGATGACCAAGCGCCAGGTGCAGGTGATGCGCGACTTCGGCACGACGATCCTGGCCTGCACCCCCAGCTACGCGCTGCTCCTGGCGGAGACGGCCGGGGAGATGGGCGTGGACGTCCGCTCGCTGCCGCTGCGCGCCGGCATCTTCGGGGCGGAGCCCTGGAGCGAGAACATGCGCCGGCAGATCGAACGGGCGCTCGACGTGAAGGCGATCGACATCTACGGCCTGTCCGAGGTCCTCGGTCCCGGGGTGGCCTCCGAGTGCCTCGAGCAGGACGGCCTGCACGTCAACGAGGATCACTTCCTGATCGAGATCGTCGACCCCGAGACGCTCGAGCCCGTGCCCGACGGCGAGCGCGGTGAGGTGGTGTTCACCACGCTGACCAAGGAGGGCATCCCGGTCATCCGGTACCGCACGCGCGACATCTCCAGGATCGTGCCCGGCGAGTGCCCCTGCGGCCGCACGTTCCGCCGCATGGAGCGGGTGACGGGGCGCACGGACGACATGCTGATCGTGCGCGGCGTCAACGTCTTCCCGAGCCAGATCGAGCAGGTCCTGGCGGGCATCCCCGGCGTCGCGCCCCACTACCAGGTCATCCTCTCGAAGCGCGGGGCGATGGACCACGTGGAGGTGCACGTCGAGGTCGTGCCCGACACGGATTTCGACGAGATCCGCGAGCTCGAGACGCTGCGCCGCAAGGTCGCTTCCGAGATCCAGGCGGCACTCGCGGTGAACCTGGACGTCAAGCTCGTCGAGCCCAAGTCCATCGAGCGCAGCCAGGGAAAGGCGAAGCGCGTCGTGGATGCCCGTTCCGAGCAGGGGGGAGTGTGAGGGCGCCATGGTCGAGCAGGTCTCTGTGTTCCTCGAGAACGAGCCCGGGCACCTCGCGGAGCTGACCCGCGCGCTCGCCGCGGCCGGGATCAACATGCGCGCGCTCGTGGTCGCCGACACGGCCGAGTTCGGGGTCGTGCGCATCATCTGCGACCGTCCTCGCGCCGCCAAGGAGGCGCTGGAGGCCTCCGGGTTCGGCGTCACGCTGACGCGCGTGCTCGCCGTCCAGATGCCCGACCGCCCAGGGGGTCTCGCCCAGGTGGTGGGCGTGCTCTCCGACGCCGGCGTGAACATCGAGTACATGTACGCGTTCGTCGAACCCGGTGCGGACGCCGCCGTGGACATCGTGCGCGTGGACGATCCGAAGCGGGCCGCGGAGGCGCTGGAGGACGCGGGTGTGCGATGCCTGCGCGCCGAGGACCTCTACGCGACGGAGGACGCCGGCTCGTCCTGACCGGCGGCGGGGGCCTCCTCGGGGGCCAGCGCTTCCAGCAGCGACGCGAGCCGGCCGACATCGTCGGGCGTGCCGAGGACCTCGACGGTCACGGACGCGTCTCGCGCGCCGAGCAGCTCGCGCACCCCTGTGCGAACGCGCTCCGCGGCGACGAGCGCCCCGGATCGACCGGTCTGAGGCAGGACGGCGCAGAAGCGGCCGTCGTCGAGGCGCCCGACCTCGTCCACCAGCCGGAGGTCGGTGCGGACGTGGTTGGCGACGCGCCTCAGCAGCGACTTCTGCCGGCTGACGCGGAGCTCGGCGGTGAGCTGGGGCGCCAGCGCGAGCAGGACCACGGAGTACTCGCTACCGTAGCGGAGGTGCTGTCCGTGGCAGCCGGCGATGCTGCGGGCGACGGCCCTCTGGTTGAAGACCCGCGTCCACTCGTCGATCCGGGAGGCGTCCTCGAGGCGGGCGAAGATGTACCTGATGCGCCCGCAGAGCTCGCCGCCGAGGATGCCGATGACCCCGTAAGCCCCCACGCGCACGGCGAGCATCGACGCGACGTCGGCGGTGAGCCCCCCTTCCGACACGACGGTGGGGACTCGGATCGCGAAGTACGCCGACGACGCGACGACGGCGGCCAGGAAGCCTCCCCGGCGTCCCCAGTGGACGGCGCCGATGAGCACGACCAGCAGCAGGACCTGGCCGGCGAGCTCCTCGAGGACGGCCCGGCGTCCCAGCGATATCGTCATCGCGCCGATGATCGCGGCCGCGCCGACGTAGAGGACGAGCCGCTCGAACCGTTCGTAGGTCACCCGACGCTCCTCTCTTCGAAACCGCCGTACGACGCCCTAGCCGTCGTGCCCGGGGTGGGTGCAGAGCACGACGCCGGCCTCGTCGAGTACGAGGGGCCGCCCGTCGGCCGCACAGCGCCTGGCGCGCGCGAACGTCCTGGCGTACGGCTCGAGGTCGTCCATCACCGCGGGCCTCCGTCCGTCGTGAGCCGCCTGGTATTGGGTGACGGCCTGCGTGAGAGTACGCTGGTTCGACAGGCACGCGACCCTCGCCGCGACGCTGGTGTTCGCGGTGAAGGACGCTATCGCGATCGCCACGATGACGCCCATGATCGCCAGCACGATCAGAAGCTCCACGAGGCTGAACCCGTCATCGGTGCGCGGCAACCGACGTTCTCCTCCCCGGGCCGGGCCCCACTCCACACGCCAGTATATCGGGCGGGCTGTGGCATACAATTAGCGGGAACGTCCCCGACCCCGCCCTGGAGCAGGAGGAACGCAGGGATGCTGCGCACCACCGCGGTCGCGCTCGTGCTCGCGCTCTCGTTGGCCTCCGCCTCCGCCCCGGCGGCCGCCGTCGTGCGCCCCGTCGACCGTGTGGCCGGGGTGCCCGTCTCCGAGCTGGAAGGCACGGACACGGGTCGCGCCGCACCGGACCTGGAGATGGCCTCGGGCTACCTCGGCACGATGGAAGGCCGCGAACTGTGGTCGCGGGGTGCGGACAGGCGCCGGCCGATCGCGAGCACGACCAAGATCATGACGGCCGTGCTCGTCCTGGAGAGCGGCGTCGACGCCGAGGAGCGCGTCCGCGTCTCCGCCGAGGCCGCGCGCGTGGGACGGGCGCGGTACAACCTGCGCGCCGGCGACGTGCGCTCTGTCCGGCAGCTGATGGAGGAGATGCTCGTGAAGTCCGGCAACGACGCGGCATCGGCGCTGGCCGAGCACGTGGCCGGGTCGGAGGAGGCCTTCGTAGCTCTCATGAACGAGAAGGCCCGCGATCTCGGGCTGGACGACACGCGCTACGCGAACCCCCACGGCCTGGACGCCGAGGGGCACTACTCCACGGCGCGGGACCTCGCGGCGCTGGCCCGGTACGCGATGCGGGACGCCGAGTTCCGCCGGATCGTGAGCATGCCCTCCTGCACGGTCTCGGTGGGGGGCGTCGACCGGCGCATGGAGAACACGAACGTGCTCCTGGGGGACGTCGAGGGGCTCGTGGGGGTGAAGACAGGCATGACGCGGTCGGCGGGCTGGTGCCAGGTGAGCCAGGCCGAACGCGGGGAGGCGCGCCTGCTCGCGGTCGTGCTGGGGACTCGCGCCGAGGACAGCCGCGCCGAGCAGAGCCGCCTGCTCCTGGAGTGGGGCTTCGAGCACTACCGGCCGCGGGAGCTCGCCTCCGCGGGTGAGACGATGGGTCTCGTGCCGGTGTCGGACTACCTGGACGTCGCGGTCGTGGCCCGCGTCGCGGAGGCGACCTCCACGCTCCTGTTCGACCTCGACGGCGATCTCCGGCGGGCGCTGGACATCGTGCCCTCGGTCGACGCGCCCGTCGCGGAGGGGGACCGCCTGGGCACGTTATCGGTGTACCAGGGGGAGCGGCTCGTCGCCGAGGTGCCGGTCGCCGCGGCCGCCGGCGTCCCCGTCCCGACCCTGTGGGAACGGATCAGGGTGTCCCTCGTCCGCACCTGGCGCGCTTGGTTCGGGCCGAAGGGACCGGCTGCTCGGTCGGGGAAGCCGGCGGCCGCGCCGGCGGTTCCCTGAGGCGGCGCGGGGAGCGAGGAGGCAGGGGATGGCGGAGGCGGCTCGGACGCGGCTGCACGCCGAGCACGTGGCGCTGGGTGCTCGGATGGCGCCGTTCGGCGGGTCGTGGATGCCCATCTGGTACGCCGGCATCAGCGAGGAGGTCGCGGCGACGCGCACCTCGGTGGGCGTGTTCGACGTGGGCCACATGCCCGCGTTCCGGGTCTTCGGCTTCGGGGCCTTCGACTACCTGCAGGGCGTCCTCACCAACGACCTCGGCCGCATCTCCGAGGTCGGTGCGGCGCAGTACACGCTGATGTGCGCCGAGGACGGCGGCATCGTCGATGACGTGATCGCGTACCACTCCGGCGACCTGGAGTACATCCTCGTCGCGAACGCGGGCAACGGTCGCGCCGACCGGGAATGGCTCGCCGCCCGTCTCCCCGAGGGTTCGGAGCCGGGCGGTGGGAACGGCGAGTGTCGGCCCGAGGACGGCGCGGTGGAGCTCGTCGACGAATCGGGCCGCACCGCGATCGTAGCCGTGCAGGGCCCGCTGTCGCTGGAGGTCCTGCGCGAGCTCGGCGGGGCCGACCTCTCGCTGCCGCCGCGCTTCCACTTGGGGGAAGGCCGCCTCGGCGGCATCCCCGTGCTGCTGGCCCGCACCGGCTACACGGGAGAGGACGGAGTGGAGGCGTTCTGCCACGAGAGCCACGCCTCGGCCCTGTGGCGGCTGCTCCTCAGCGTCCCGGAGGTCACACCGTGTGGCCTGGGCGCGCGCGACGTCCTGCGCCTCGAGATGGGCTACCCGCTGCATGGCGCGGAGATCGGACGGGAGGTGGACCCCGTCACCGCGGGTCTCGGCTGGGCGGTCTCGCTCGAGAAGGGCGGGTTCGTGGGCGCCGAGTCGGTAGCGCGTATCGCCGAGGAGGGGCCGCGCAGGAGACTCGTGGGACTGCGCCTGGCCGAGGGGGTCCCGCGGGCGGGGTATGCCGTGTTGCACCGCGGCAACGAGGTGGGTAAGGTGGCAAGCGGCACGTTCTCGCCGACGCTCGGGGAGGGTATCGCGCTCGCGTACGTGCCCGCGGAGCTCGCAGGGGAAGGGACCGGGCTCCAGGTGCGGGCACGCCGCAGGACCTTCGCCGCGCTCGTGGTGAGGCCGCCGTTCGTCAAGGGAACGTCACTGGCCGGGTCCGGCTCCTAGGGCGAGCCGGAGCCCGACGCTTCTCGAAAGGAGCGCGCGCCGATGTCGAGCTATCCCAAGGAGCTCAAGTACGACAAGGAGCACGAATGGGTCCGCGCCGAGGGCGACACCGCCGTCATCGGCATCTCCTACTTCGCGCAGGATCAACTCGGCGAGGTGGTCTACGTGGACCTGCCCGACGAAGGCGACGAGGTGGTCGCGGGCGAGACGTTCGGCGAGATCGAGTCGGTGAAGTCCGTCTCCGAGCTGTACTCGCCGCTGACCGGGGAGGTCGTACGGGTCAACGAGGCGCTCGGCGACACGCCCGAGACCGTCAACGAGGACCCGTACGGCGAAGGATGGATGATCGAGGTCCGCATGGCCGATCCCTCTCAGGTCGACGACCTGATGACCGCCGAGGAGTACGAGGCTTTCGTCTCCGAGGAGTCGTAGGGGCGTCCGCTCGCTGACGACGGGGGGAGCGGATGCGCTTCATACCGGTGAACGGCGCGCAGCGCGAGCGGATGCTGCGCGCCGTCGGCGTGTCCGACGCCGGGGAGCTCTTCGACGGCCTGCCGGCGGAGGTGAGGCTGGACCGGCCGCTCCGCCTGCCGCCGGGGCTGGCCGAGGAGGAGCTGATCGCACACCTGCGGGAGCTGGCGGCGCGAGACCTGGACGCCTCTCGCGTGGTCTCGTTCCTCGGCGCCGGGTGCTACGACCACTACGTGCCCGCCATCGTGCGGCACGTCGTCTCGAAGCCGGAGTTCTTCACCGCCTACACCCCGTATCAGGCCGAGGCGAGCCAGGGCACGCTACAGGCCGTGTACGAGTTCCAGACGATGGTCGCGGAGCTGGCGGGGATGGACGTGGCCAACGCGTCGATGTACGACGGCGCGACCGCGTTCGCGGAGGCGGCGTACCTCGCCGCGCGCGCGACCGGCCGAGCGAAGGTGGCCGTGAGCGGCGCCGTGCATCCCGAGTGGGTCGACACCCTTCGCTCGTACGCGGGATCGGGACTGCTCGAGGTGGAGATCGTCCGGTTCGACCCCCGGACCGGCCTCAGCGGCGCGGACGCCTTGCGCGCCGCGGCGACGGGCGCGGCCGCGCTGATGGTGGCAAGCCCGAACTTCTTCGGCTGCATCGAGGACCTTCCGGCCGCCTCCGCCGTCGCCCACGACGCCGGCGCGCTGCTCATCGCCGCGTTCGCCCCCGCCCTCTCGGGGGTGCTCGAGGCGCCTGGCGAGCTCGGCGCCGACGTGGCCGTGGCGGAGGGTCAGCCCCTGGGCGGCCCGATGAGCTTCGGCGGGCCCGGGCTGGGCCTGTTCGCCTGCCGGGAGAGGTTCCTGCGCC
The DNA here is from genome assembly GCA_014859305.1 of Coriobacteriia bacterium. Lineage (NCBI taxonomy): Bacteria > Bacillati > Actinomycetota > Coriobacteriia > Coriobacteriia bacterium. The sequence goes on along the minus strand of JACUUM010000043.1, from coordinate 4,468 downwards.
GGATGCCCGGCCGGGTCGTGGGCCGGACGGTGGATGCGGAGGGGCGTCCGGCCTTCACGCTCGCCCTGCAGACGCGCGAACAGCACGTGCGGCGCGAGAAGGCCACGAGCAACATCTGCAGCGACCATTCGCTCAACGCGCTCGCCGCGGCGGTCCACCTCGCGGCGCTGGGGGCCGAGGGCCTCGAGCAGCTGGGCCGCGCGTGCGTGGGGAAAGCGGCGTACCTGCGCGAACGTCTCGTGGCGACCGGCCGGTTCGAGCGCCGTTTCGCCTCGCCGCACGGGCACGAGGTCGCGCTGCGCTACCTCGGAGACGCCGACGAGATGCTCGAGGAGATGCTGGATCGCGGCTACCTGGCGGGACTGCACCTGCGGCGCTTCTTCCCCGACGAGGACGGTACCGTGCTCCTGTGCGCGACCGAGAGGCGGACCCGCGGCGAGATCGATGCGCTGGCCGAGGAGGTGGCGTCGCTGTGACCGGGGACCGGTCCGACGCCGGGCCCGGCCGGCGCGTGGGGGAGGCGCGCCAGGGAGGCCGGCCGCTGGTCTTCGAGGTCGGGGCGCCCGGCCTGCGGGTCGGGGTGCTCTCCGAGCGGCTCGACGTCCCCGTCGTGGAGCCCGCCGAGGCGTTCGGGCCGGCCGCTCGCGCCGAGCCGCCGATGCTCCCGCACGCCACGGAGGGACAGCTGGCGCGCCACTACGCTAGGCTCGCCGCGGTGAACTTCGGCGTGGACACGGGGTTCTACCCCCTGGGCTCGTGCACCATGAAGCACAACCCGAGGGTGAGCGAGGACGCGGCGCGGCTGCCGGGGTTCGCTGCGGTGCACCCCTACCAGCCCGCCTCCACCGTGCAGGGCGCCCTCGGGCTCATGCACGCTCTGCAGGGCGTCCTCGCCGAGGTCTCGGGGCTGCCCGGCGTGACGCTGCAACCGTCGGCCGGTGCGCACGGCGAACTGACCGCGCTGCTCGTCTTCCGCGCCGCTCACGGGCAGCGCGGGGACGCGACGTCGCGCAGGTGCGTGCTCGTGCCGGACACCGCGCACGGGACGAACCCCGCGAGCGTCGCGATGGCGGGCTGGGAGGTCCGGCAGGTGCCGACGGATGGCCGGGGCAACATCGACCTCGGCGAGCTGCGCTCGGCGCTCGGTCCGCACGTGGCGGCGGTCATGCTGACGAACCCCAACACCCTGGGCCTGTTCGAGGAGCGGATCCTGGAGGTGACGGCGTCGGCGCACCGGGCGGGGGCGTTCGTCTACTGCGACGGAGCGAACCTCAACGCGATCCTCGGCAAGGCGCGCCCGGGGGACATGGGCTTCGACGCGCTGCACGTGAACCTCCATAAGACCTTCGCGACGCCGCACGGCGGGGGAGGGCCGGGCTCCGGACCTGTGTGCGTCAGCGCCGAGCTGGCGCCGTACCTGCCTGCCCCGGTCGTCGCCGAGGTCGAGGGAGGAGGATACGGTCTCGTCGAGCCCGAGCGCACGATCGGCAGGGTCCGATCCTTCCTCGGCAACTTCGGCGTGGCCGTGCGAGCCTACGCCTACGCTCTCGCTCTGGGGTCCGAGGGGCTGGAGGAGGTGGCCGAGCAGGCGGTGCTGTCGGCCAACTACCTCAAGGAGAGGCTCAAGGTCGCGTACGACCTGCCGTACGACCGGACGTGCATGCACGAGTTCGTACTATCGGGCCGCCGCCAGCGCCGCCGAGCCGGTATCCGCGCTCTCGACATAGCGAAGCGGCTGCTGGACTTCGGCTTCCACCCGCCGACCGTCTACTTCCCGCTGGTCGTGGAGGAGGCGCTGATGATCGAGCCCACGGAGACCGAGGACCCGGACACGCTCGACGCTTTCGCCGAGGCGATGCTGCGCATAGCGCGCGAAGCCGAGGAGGAGCCCGAGGTGCTCCGCTCCGCGCCGCACGCCACGCCCGTCCGGCGTCTCGACGAGGTGCGCGCCGCGAGACGGCCGGACCTGAGATGGCGACGCGTCCGCGCGAGGGGCGGGGGCTAGCCTGCCGTGGACGGCGGGGACCGCGGTTCGTGGTCGGGAGCGGGAGGGCGCTGGCGGGTCATCCTGCACGGCGCGCGTCCCGGGGCGTGGAACATGGCGGTCGACGAGGCCGTCCTGGAGGCTCGAGCGCGGGACGAGGCTCCCGCGACCCTCAGGCTCTACTGGTGGGAGAGGCCCACGGTCAGCCTGGGGCGGTTCCAGGCCGCCGCGGACGTGGACCTGGAGGCCTGTGCCCGAGCCGGCGTCGACGTCGTGCGGAGGCCGACCGGAGGCCGCGCGGTCCTGCACGACGCGGAACTGACGTACAGCGTCGTGGCGTCCGTCGCGGACGGCATGCCCGCGGCGGTCGCGGCCGGCTACCGTGCCCTCTGCGGCGCGCTGGTGGCGGCGTACAGGCGGCTCGGCGTGGCCGCGGCGCTCACCCCGCGCCCGCGCGGCCGGCGCTCGTCCGCGTGCTACCTGCAGGCCACCTGCGCGGACGTCTCGCTCGGCGACGCCAAGCTCTGCGGGAGCGCGCAGGTCAGGCGCGGGAAGGTCTGCCTGCAGCACGGTTCCCTCGTGGTGGCGCGCGACCTCGCGCTCGAGGCGCGTCTCCTCAGGCTGGACGAGGAGGCCGCGGGGCGCCTGGGGCGCGGCACGGCGACCATCCGCGACGCGCTCGGCCGCGACGTCTCGCGCGAGGAGGTCGGGCGCGCGCTGCGCGGGGGCATGGCCCAGGAGTTGGGGGTCGTGCTCCGCGAGGGCGCGCTGAGCCCCGCCGAGGAGGAGCGTGCGGCCGTGTTGTCGCGAGCCGCGACCGTGGTCTCGCAGCCGCCGCCGGATGCCGGGGCCGACGGCGCCGGCCGGCCGGCGACGGCTCCCGATGACCGTGTCGTACCCTTGGGCTACAATGTGAAGCGGCCGAGTGGGGGGCACGTTAGGGAGGGGCGATGACGGAAGAAGAGAGAAGGCTCGAATCCGCGCTTCTCGACCTCGACGACAAGAGCAACGAGGAACTGCGCGAGATCCTCAACCAGCTCTACGAGGAGGAGCAGCGGATCAGCTATCGCCGGCGTGTCCTGCACGGCAAGATAGACATCCTGCGGGCGGAACTCGTGCGGCGGCTGAAGGAACAGCGCGAGTCCGGCGGAGACGTCATCTCCGGCGCCGACATCGAGCGGTTGATCAAGATCCTCTCGAACGACCTGCGGGGCGTGTCCGACGTGGACGTCGCCGCGATGCTGGACGAGGACGACGAGGAGTACTGAGCTCACGATCGCAGGCTCGCGAAGGAGGACGTGTTGCCGACGCTGGTGGAGCGGGTCCGGGCCTTCATGGATGAACTGGCCACCGACCCCGTGGAGGAGCGGGTGGTCGAGTACGTGTTGCGCGAGGTGCGCAACGGGCGCCGGCTGACCGAGGCGTTGCGCGACCCGTACGTCAAGAACCGTCTGAGCGAGGAGCGTCTGCAGCACGTGCTGGAGAGCTCGGAGATCGTCTCCGCGCTCGAGGAGCAGATCGCGGAATCCTTCCGCTCGAGGGAGTTCGGCTTCCCGGAGCAGTAGGGTACCGTCCGCGTCGCACGAAGGAGCGAGATGGCGGACTGCCCGGCGTGTGGAGCGAACATCGGAAAGGACGAGGACCGGTGTCCGTCGTGCGGTTCGCCCGCTGAGACCACGACGGAGGCCTTCTCGGTCCTCGGTGAGCCGCCGCGCCCCGGCCCGGCCGAGGATGTCGGAGGCCCGGTCCTGGTCGTGCGCAAGGGACCGGAGGTCGGGGAGCGCTTCTTCATCGAAGCCGAGTCGATGACGCTGGGCCGCGACCCGGATTGCGACGTCTTCCTGAACGACGTGACGGTCTCCCGCCGTCATGCCCGCGTGTTCCTGAAGGGCGCCGACTACGTCATCGAGGACGTGGGCTCACTCAACGGCACCTACGTCAACGGGGTGCGCGTGGACGCGGCTCCGCTGCACGCGGGGGACATCGTCCAGGTGGGAACGTTCCAGATGGTCTTCTATCCGGGCGGCGGGGGGTAGCATGCCTCGCTCCCGCGAGTACATGACCATCGGGGAGGTGGTCGAGAAGCTCTCCTCGGCCCACCCGGACCTGTCGATCTCGAAGATCCGCTTCCTGGAGGAGGAGGGGCTGGTCGCCCCCGAGCGCACCGCGGGCGGCTATCGGAAGTTCGGCCCCGCCGACGTCTCACGCATCGAGCTGGTGTTGCGCCTCCAGAAGGAGCACTTCCTGCCGCTCGCGGTGATCCGCGAGAAGCTGGCCGAGTTGGATCGCGGCCGCGTCCCCTCCGAACTCGAGAGCGCCGTCGCCGGATCCGCTCGGCCCGCGACCCTGCCCTTCGAAGAGGCCGAGACTGTCCCGGTCGCCGGAGCCCCGTCGCTCCTGGGCCTTCCCGCCTCGTTCATCACCGAGTTGGCGGACTTCGGGCTCGTCGCGCCCGTCGAAGGCGAGGAAGGGCCGGAGCTCAGG
>JACUUM010000042.1 GCA_014859305.1 Coriobacteriia bacterium | reverse complement strand
TGTGTGGTTGTGACCTAACAGGATACGGACGCGGAGCCCGGAGTGTCAACGCGTCTACCGACCCGCTCGCGGCGCGCTCTCCCCGCGTCGCCTCCTACGGTGCGGTGAGGTGCGTCCAGGGCTCCAGTTCGCGCTCGAGGCGCCGGACCGACTCGGCGATGATGCGCCCGTGGTCGGCGGCCAGCGGCGGGAGGGCGTTCACGGGATGCCACCCGACGTCCGAGGCGTCACTGCCCGCGCTGGCTTCCGGCGCCGGGTCGGGCAGCGCGGCGACGAAGGCGCCCGAGACCACCCAGCCTCGTGGGTCCCGGCCGGGTTCGCCGAACACGCCGACCTGGTAGAAGGGGCCGTCGAGCTCGACACCGGTCTCCTCGGCCAGCTCGCGCCTCGCCGCGGCCAACGGCGGCTCCATCTCGTCCACGAAGCCGCCCGGCAGCGCCCACATGCCGAGGAACGGCTCCTGCGCGCGCTGCACGAGCAGCACCTCGCGGGAGCCTGGGCTCCCGCGCAGGACGACCGCATCGACGGTGAGGGCGGGCCTGGGGTACTCGTACGTCGGCATGGCCGGACTATACCCGAAGCGCGGGGAGCGGCCCGAGTCACGCCCCTCCGACATCCGGCGCGCGCCGCGGGACGCGGAGCGGCGCTTCTCGGGTATGCTGTGGGCTCCCGTCGTCCGGACGGAGCCGAGGAGACCCATGGCCCGCTCGCCAGGCATCCCGCATCGCGCCAAGCTCGTCGCCGCGTTCCTGACGCTGTACGTCGTGTGGGGCTCGACCTACCTCGCCATCCGGATCGGGCTGCAGGCCGACATGCCGCCGACGCTGTTCTCCGGCATCCGCATGGCCTCCGCCGGCCTGCTTCTCTTCGCGCTCGCGAGGCTCCGCGGCACCCGGGTGCGGATGCGGCCGGGCGAGTACCGCGTCGTAGCGGTCGTCGGGGTGCTGCTGCTGTGTGGCGGGATGTACTTCACGGTGCTCGCCGAACAGTACATCCACTCCGGTCTGTCCGCGCTGATCGTGGCCGTCGTGCCGCTGTGGACGGCCGGGGCCGAATGGCTGCTTCCCGGCATGGACCGCCCGACGGCCCGCGGGCTCGCGGGGCTGGTCATCGGGTTGGCCGGGCTCGGCCTGCTCATGTACCCGAGGCTCGCCGGTGAACAGGGCAGCGGGCTCGAGTTCCTCGGCATCGGGCTGCAGCTCTTCGCGACGTGGACCTGGACCGCCGGCTCGATGTACTCCAAGCGCAAGCCGATCAAGACCGACGGGACCGTCGCCACCGGTTTCGAGATGCTCACCGCCGGCGCGCTCCTGCTCGTCCTCGGGCTGGCGCTGGGCGAGGCGCCCAGGATGGCGCACGTCACCCCCACGGGCTTTGCCGCCCTCGCCTACCTGACGGTGGTCGGATCGGCGCTCGCGTTCACCGCGTTCATGTGGCTGCTTCGCAATGCGCCGGCATCCAAGGTGATGACGTACGCCTACGTGAACCCGGCGGTGGCGGTGCTGCTGGGATGGCTCGTCCTGCGCGAGCCGCTCGACGGCTGGATGCTGGCGGGGACGGCGGTGATCGTAGCCGGCGTCGCGCTGACGACGTCCGCGCCGGTGAGGCGCGCCGCGCATAAGGACGACGACGTTCCCGAGGTCTCGCCGGCGGAGGCGTGACGCCCGTCTCCCGGGTGTATTCACGCCGACGCCCCGTCTCCCAAGTGTGCTCACGCTTCTTGTGATTGGCTCCACAACCTCCACACATCCAGGGCACGCATGGGTCACAACGTGCTGAGAAGATGCTGCCAGGAAGATGGTCGAGGAGGTCCTGCGATGGTCGGTCAGGCGGGTGCGGCGGGGATCATGGAAGCGGTGCAGCAGGGTATGCTGTTGGGCGCCCTGCTGATGGCCTTCTCCGTGGCCGCCCTCGGGATGTGGCTCCGGTCGCCGCGTGCGCAGCGCACCGTGACGAGCCACGCGGACGCCGGAACCGTGAGCCCGGATCCCAGTGATCCGGCGGTGGCGCTCGCAAGGCTGCGTTTCGCGCATGGCGAGATCGGCCCGGAGGATCTCCGCAGGGTCCTGCAGGCTCTGTCGCGCGAGTGGCACGCGTGACCTAGCCCAGGAGGATCCTCGGACACCATTCCTACCTTCCTCCCTCCCTTTGCGGAACGGCGGGGCCCCAGGGCCCCGCCGTTCCGCGTCCGGGGCGCCTCCCGGCCTCCCGCGAGGGGGACGGCGTCCCTTCGGTAGTAGTATTCGGGTTCGGACGGACGGCGCGCCCGCACCCTGCCGCAGGCGGCGGCCGGACCGTCCGTACGAGTGACGACGTCGGAGGGGTATGACCCGGGCGCTCCTTCTCTCGCTCAAGTTCATGCGCGCATACCGCCTGCAGGCCGGCGCCGCGGTACTGGCGGTGCTGGCGGCGTCGGCCGCGGACCTCGTCGCGCCACAGATACTGCGATGGGTCATCGACAGCGGCATCGCACGGGGTTCCTCGGGCGTCATCTGGGCGGGCGCACTCGCTCTGGTCGCCGCCGCGGTGGCCGGCGGGCTGGCCACGTTCGTCCAGGGGTACCTCTCCGCCCGCGCCAGCCACGGCGCCGCCTACGACATGCGCGAGGCCATCTTCGGCAAGCTCCAGCGGCTGTCGTTCTCGTATCACGACAGGGCTCAGACCGGGCAGCTGATCACCCGGGTCACCTCCGATGTCGACCTGGTGCGCGAGTTCGTCGGAGGCGGGCTCGTCCAAGCCGTCTCCGCGATGCTGCTCCTCGCCGGCGCGGTGGTGCTGCTGCTCTCGATGAACGCGCGGCTCGCGGCGGTGGCTTTCACCGTCATCCCGGCCACGGTGGGCGTGCTGCTCGGCTTCGTCGGCCGACTATCCCCGATGTTCAAGGGGTTCCAGGCCCGGCTCGGCGCCCTCAACTCCGTGCTGCAGGAGAACGTCGCGGGCGTGCGCGTGGTGCGCGCCTTCGGGCGCGAGCCGCACGAGATCGAGCGCTTCCGACGAGCGAACGAGGCGCTGCTGGAACAGGGCATGACGGTCAGGCGCACCGTCGCCAACGCCTTCCCGCTGCTCTTCAGCGTGGGGACCATCGGGGTCGGCGTCGTGACCTGGGCGGGCGGAGCGCAGATCGTCGCGGGCACCCTCACGGTCGGCGAGCTCGTCGCATTCAACGCCTACCTCTTCCTGCTGCTGCAGCCGCTGTTCGTCATCGGCTTCGGAGCGCAGCAGATCGCGCGCGCGGGAGCGTCGGCGGAGCGGCTCTTCGACGTGCTCGAGGCCGAGGAGGAGGTCGTCGAGCGGCCCGGGGCGCACGCGCTCGACCGCACCGAGGGCCGCGTCGAGTTCCGCGACGTCACCCTTCGCTACCCGGGCAGCGACCTCGACGTGCTCGCAGGCGTCTCGCTGACGGTGGCGCCCGGCGAGACGCTGGCGGTGGTGGGCGCGACCGGGTCCGGCAAGACGTCGCTGGTGAACCTCGTGCCCCGCTTCTACGACGTCAGCGAAGGCGCGGTCCTCGTGGACGGCCACGATGTCCGCGACCTGACGCTCGGGTCGCTACGGCGCGAGATCGGCGTCGTCATGCAGGACTCCGTGCTCTTCTCCGGCACCGTCCGCGACAACATCGCCTACGGCCGCCCGGGAGCATCGGACGCCGAGGTGCGCGCCGCCGCGCGCGCGGCGCAGGCCGACGAGTTCGTCATGGGGCTGCCTCGGCGCTACGACACACGGGTCGGCGAGCGCGGAGTGCGGCTCTCGGGCGGGCAGCGGCAGCGCATCGCCATCGCTCGAGCGCTGCTGGTCGACCCGAGGATACTGATCCTGGACGACTCCACCTCCTCCGTGGACGCCCAGACCGAGGCCGCCCTGCGCGAGAACCTCGGTGAGCTGATGGAGGGGCGCACCGCGCTGGTCGTCGCCCAGCGTCTGTCCACGGTGCGGCGCGCCGACCGCATCGCAGTGCTGGAGGAGGGGCGGCTGGTCGATGTCGGAACGCACGACGAGCTGCTCGAGCGCAGCTGCGTGTACGCGGAGATCGCCGCGAGCCAGCTCGGCGCCCCCGCCTTGCCGCCGCCGCGGTGCGAGGCGCCCGAGGACGCCGGGGCCGAGGACCCGCGCCCCTCAGGCGGCGGACGCTGATGCCCCGCGGCGGACTTCGCTCGCTCGCCAAGGAGGAGCGTCCGCGCTCCAGTGCCCGGGCGGTAGGGCGGCTGCTGGCGTACCTGCTGCCGTACAGGGCGCAGCTGGCACTCGCGTTCGCCTGGCTGATCGCGTCCTCGGCCGCCAACGCGGCGACCCCGGCACTGACCGGCCGCCTCATCGACGCCGCCGTGCGCGGCGCGCAGTCGAACGCGGACGCCGGCGTGCTCACACTGCCCGCACTGCTGCTCATCGGGGCGACACTGGCGGCATGGTGGGCGCAGCGGGCACAGATCCTGATCCTCGGCACCGTGGGACAGCGGGGGCTCTACCGGCTGCGCGAGGAGGTCTTCGACAGGATCCAGCGGCTCTCCGTGGGCTTCTTCGACACGGTGGAGTCCGGCGACCTGATGAGCCGGCTCGTCAACGACATCGAGCAGGTGAACTCGTTCCTCTCGCAGGGGTTCCGGCGGGTGCTGGGCGCGGCCCTGGGTCTGGCGGCCACCCTGGCCGGCATGCTGATCGTGGACCGTCGCCTCGCGGCAGCGACCCTTCTCGTGGTGCCGGTCATGCTCGCCGCCACCCGGCTGTTCGGCTTCGTCGCGCGACGCGCCTTCGCCAAGCGCCAGGAGGCGATCGGCGACGTGTCGGCGACGCTGGCCGAGGAGCTGGCCGGCATCCGCGTCGCGCAGGCGTTCAACCGCACGGAGCGCAACCGCGGCGAGTTCACGCAGCGCAACGCAGCCAACCGCGATGCCAACGTCGCCGCCTCGGCGGTCTCCTCGGCGTTCTCCCCGACGCTGGCCGTGATCTCCGCGATGGCGACGGCGCTCGTGGTCGCCTACGGCGGGACGCTGGCGGCTCGCGACGCCGTCACGATAGGCGTCGTGGTGGCCTTCTTCGGCTACGCGCGCTCGTTCTTCAACGCGGTGACCCAGCTCGCCGGCCTCTACGCCGCGACGCAGTCCGCCCTGGCCGGCGGTGAGCGGGTCTTCGCCCTGCTGGACCAGCATATCGAGGTCGCCGACGCCCCCGGGGCGCGCGACGTCGGGCGGGCGAGGGGGCGCGTGGCGCTGCGCGGCGTGTCGTTCCGCTACGGGGACGGGCCGCTCGTGCTGCGCGACGTCGACCTGGAGGTGGAGCCGGGAACGTCCGTCGCGCTCGTGGGGCCGACCGGCGCGGGCAAGACCACGCTGGTGAACCTCGTCGCCCGCTTCTACGACCCCACGACCGGCGTCGTCACGCTCGACGGGACGGACCTCCGCGACGTGACGCTCGCCTCGCTGCACGCCAACCTCGGCGTCGTGCTGCAGGAGCCGTTCCTGTTCTCCGGCACGATCGACGAGAACGTCCGCTACGGCCGTCCGGGCGCGAGTGCCGAAGAGGTGCGGGCGGCGGCGAGGACCGCGCAGGCGCTGCCGTTCATCGAGCGCCTGCCCGAGGGGTTCGGCGCCCTCGTGGGAGAGCGCGGGATCACACTCTCGACCGGCCAGCGCCAGCTCGTCGCGCTGGCGCGCGCGGTGCTCGCCGACCCGGCCGTACTCATCCTGGACGAGGCGACCGCCTCCGTCGACAGCCGCACCGAGGCGCTCATCCAGGCCGGCATCCGCCGCATCCTGGAGGGGCGCACCGCCTTCGTCATCGCGCACCGGCTCTCGACCGTGCGCGACGTCGACCGGGTCGTGGTGATCGACGAGGGGCGTATCGTGCAGGACGGCGCATACGACGAGCTTCTGGCCGCCGAGGGGCTGTTCGCGCGCCTCCACGCCGCCCAGTTCGGGGGTCGACGCCGGCCCGGCGCGTGACGGCGGCGCGCCGGGACCCGCGGTGTGTGAGGAGACGCGGCGGGTCCCTGGGACCCGCCGCGCGAGCGCCTACTCGCCGCGCTCGATTATTCGCGCCGCCTCGTCGCGGTCCTTCTCCATCACGTACGGGATGCCGGAGACCTCCGAGGCCTCCTTCGTGAGCGCGATGAGGTCCGCGCGGCTGATGGCCGGGATCGAGAAGTTGCGCGAGCCGGACATGAGCTGCTGCAAGCCTACGCGCAGCTTGTCGGCGAACGTGTACAGCCCGACAGCGCCGAGCGGGATGTCCTTCAGGTCGCCGCCGTACTTGGCCTTCAGCGTCTCCCAGGTGACGAAGATCTCCTCGGGCACGTCGCCGAACTTCGAGACGGTCTTCGGCAGGTCCTGGGCCTTCATCCACAGGTCGATGTTCTTGCCGACGAAGCCGGGGATCATCAGCGCGCGGCCCATGCAGACCGCCTTGGTGTGCGGGGCCCCCATGGCGAGCACCTTGAAGATGTGGTCCTCGGTGGAGAACCCGCCCGCGATGGCGATGTCGGGCACCCGCCCTCCGTGGTAGCGTAGTTGTTCGACGAGGTCGTTCGTCATGGCCTGCAGGTAGAAGGTCGGCACGCCCCACTCCTGCATCATGCGCCAGGGGCTCATGCCCGTGCCGCCGGGCGCGCCGTCGATGGTGAGCAGGTCGATCCTGTTGTCCGAGGACCACTTGATCGCCATCGCGAGCTCGCGCATGGAGTACGCACCCGTCTTGAGCGTGACGCGCTTGGCGCCGAGGGCGCGCAGGCGCGCGACCTCGTTCGCGAAGCCCTCGCGGTCGATGAAGCCCAGGCGGCTGTGGCGCTCGAACTGCCGCACGGCGCCATCCTCGTACGCGGCCTTCATCGCGGGGTCGCTCGGGTCGGGCGTGACGAGGTAGCCGCGCCTCTGCAGCTCCAGCGCGCGGTCCAGCGTGTCGACCTTGATCTCGCCGCCGATGCACTTGGCGCCCTGGCCCCACTTGAGCTCGACGGTCTCGACGCCGAGCTTGTCGATCACGTACTCGGCCACACCGAGACGCGTGTCCTCGACGTTCATCTGCACCAGGATGTCGCCGTAGCCCTCATGGAAGCGGCGGTAGAGCTCGACGCGGCGCTCCATGTCCGGCGAGCGCGTGACCTTGCCGTCGGAGCCGCGCTCCAGCTCCGGGTCGATGCCGCAGACGTTCTCGCCGCAGACGAGCGAGATCCCCGAGATGGCCGCGCCGATGGCGAAATGCTCCCAGTTCTTGCGCGCGATCTCCGTCGAACCGAGCGCGCCCGTGAAGACCGGCAGCTTCATCTTGACCTTGTGCTCGGTACCGAACCCGGTCTCGGTGTCCACGAACGGGAACAGCGTGTTGTCGGGAGTGCCCTCCGCGCCATCGGGCAGGCCCTTCGCGCCAAGCGCATAGCCGAGGATGTTCAGGTGCGAGTAGTCGACGGGATAGTCCTTGTCGGCTCCGGCCGTCATCTCGCCGAAGGGGCCGGGGTACAGGACCTCCCTGCCCCGGAAGGACGACTTGAAGACGTCGCAGTTTCCGCGACAGCCGTCGAGGCACCGCGTGCAGATCCCCGACTGCGGGGTCCAGTCCCTGGAGCGGTTCGAAGTCTCGAGAGCCTCGTTGGCGTTCTGGCGCGAGATGTTGCCCATGCCGGCTTCCCTATCCCTTCCTGTCTCTCGTCGGACGATCCTGGCGACCCGGTGCGGGCGCCAGGTCTGCGCGCTACTGTAACACCCGGGAACGTGATAGACATACGAGGGAGAAGCGTCGGCGACGGAGGGAGTGCGGCGAATGCCGGAGAAGCTGCGCGCGAAAGCGATCGGCGACATCCGCGACAAGGACGTCGAGTTCATCCACCTGTGGTTCACGGACGTCCTCGGGTTCCTGAAGACGTTCGTGATCACCGCCGACGAGCTGGAGAACGCGGTAGGCGAGGGGATGGGCTTCGACGGCTCCTCGATCCAGGGTTTCGCGCGCATCCAGGAGAGCGACATGATCGCACTGCCCGACCCCGCCACGCTGCAGATCCTGCCCTGGCGGACCGGCGGCAGGCTCGTCGCCACGATGTTCTGCGACGTACTGCGGCCCGACGGCACGCCCTACGACGCCGACCCGCGCTACGTGCTGAAGCGCAACCTGGCACGCGCCGAGGAGATGGGATACGCGTTCTACGTCGGACCGGAGCTCGAGTACTACTACCTGCGCAACGACGCCGGCACCGAGGTGTTGGACCGCGGCACCTACTTCGACATGACCACGCGCGACCTGGCGGTGGACCTGCGCAAGGAGACCGTGCGCGTGCTGAAGGACTTCGGCATCGGGGTGGAGTACAGCCACCACGAGGTGGGACCCAGCCAGCACGAGATCGACCTGCGCTACGACGAGGCGCTGCGGATGGCCGACAAGGTGATGACCTACCGGCTCGTCGTGAAGGAGGTGGCGCAGCTCAACGACTTGTACGCCACCTTCATGCCCAAGCCGATGTACGGCGAGGCCGGCAGCGGGATGCACGTGCACCAGTCACTGTTCCGGGGCGACGACAACGCCTTCTACGACGCGGAATCCGACTACCACCTCTCAGACGTCGGCCGAGCCTACATGGCGGGGCTGCTCAGACATGCGCCGGCGATCGCGGCCGTCACGAACCAGTGGGTCAACTCCTACAAGCGGCTCGTCTCCGGGTTCGAGGCGCCGGTCTACGTCTGCTGGGCGCACCGCAACCGCTCGGCGCTCGTACGCGTACCCATGTACAAGCCGGGCAAGGAGAAGGCGACCCGGGTCGAGCTCCGCTCGCCCGACCCGGCGTGCAACCCCTACCTCGCGTTCGCCGTGATGCTCGCGGCCGGCCTCGACGGGATCCGCCAAGGCTACGACCTCCCGCCCGAGGTCACCGACAACATCTACGAGATGACCGACGCCGAGCGCGCGGCCGCCGGCATCGGATCCCTGCCCGAGGACCTGCACGAGGCGATCGACGAGATGGAGCGCAGCGAGGTCGTCAGGGAGGCGCTCGGCGACCAGGTCTTCGAGTGGCTGGTCCGCAACAAGCGCCTCGAGTGGCAGGACTACCGCAGCCGCATCACGCCTTACGAGACGGAGCGCTACCTGCCGATCCTGTGATCCTGGCCGCCAGCCTGACCGCGCCTCTCCCTGACCCGCCCATCAGCCGATGTAGGCGTCCTCAAGCCTGACTCAAGAGTTCTCGCCGCACGGCTTCCAGCGCTTATCCCGCGCATCCTCAAGAGTAGCTTCAGCCTTGCATTATGTATGTGCTGACATATACTCGTCTTGTCATATCCGCCTTCTGAGGCCTGTGGATGCCGCTCGAGCACGCCATACTCGGTTTCCTGGACAGAGAGCCGATGTCGGGCTACGACCTGAAGACCAAGTGCTTCGACCGCGAGGCCGCGCAGATCTGGACCGCGGACCAGGCGCAGGTCTACCGGACGCTCGACCGCCTCGTCCGCGACCGGAAGGTCACCGTCAGGCGCGTCCGGCAGCGCGGCAAGCCCGACCGGAAGCTCTTCTCCCTCACCCCCGCCGGCCGCGAGGCCCTGGAGGCGTGGCTGTCCTCGGCCGACGAGCCGGGGGTCGTGCGCGACCCGTTCCTGCTGAAGCTGCTCTTCGCCGACCGCCTTGACGACGCGCGGTTCCTCGCGCTGCTCGCCGAGGAGCGTCGCGGCTACCAGGAACGGCTGCATACCCTGCGTTCGGCGCTGGCGGAGCGGACCGCCGCCGTGACGGCGCGGGGGACGCGGACGGACGCCGTCGCGCGCATCGCCCTGGAGGGCGCGCTGGCACCGACGCGCGCCGCGATCGACTGGCTCGACGATGCCGCCGACCGCGTCGCGGCAGGGATCCCGGCGCGAAGCGGGACGGCGGCTGCGAGCAGCGGGCCGGGGACGGCCGGCGAAGGGAGGTCCCGGTGAGGATCGTCGCGATCGACGCGAGCCCGAGGCGTGGGGTGGTCACCCTGTCGGTGGAGGCCGCGGCCCGTGCCGCCGAGGACGCGGGCGCCCACGTGGACCGGGTGCGCCTCTGCGAGCTCGACATCCGGTTCTGCACGGGCTGCTCCATGTGCCGTGCGACGGGACGCTGCAAGATCGCCGACGACCTCCCCGCGCTGGCCGACCTCGTCGCCGCGTCCGACGGGGTCATACTGGGCACGCCTTCGTACTTCCGGCGGCCTAACGAGGCCACGCAGGCGCTGATCGACCGGCTGTCCAGCTACTTCACGGAGGGGAGCGCGCGGGGCGACGGCCGCGTGCCGGCGACGGGGAGCCGCCGCGCCGTCATCATCACGGCATGCTCCGCCCCCGAGCCGCTGGCGACGTTCTTCGGCTACTCGACGGGGCCGGTGCGAGAGCTGCGGCGAGCGCTGGGGCGCACGGGCACGCGCACGGTGGGCTCGCTGGCCGTGACCGACCTATGGCTGCACCCGGAGATGTGCGAGCTGGAGCAGGACCGGGCGAGCTCGCTCGGCCGTCTGCTCGCCGGTAAGCTGTAGCCATGGCGCACAGGTGGTCGAAGGTCGTCGCGGCACCGGTGGGCGCGGCGCTCCTCGCCGCTGCCCTGGTCCCCTTCGTCGTCGAGCTGCCCCCCGCCCCGGACACCGTCCCTCCGATGGAGCTCGCGGGCGCGGAGAGCCGCTTCGCCGTGGTCGACGGCATCCGCTTCCGCTACATGCAGGCGGGCGAGGGCGAGGAGCCCGCACTCGTGCTGCTCCACGGCTCCGGCGCGAACGCGGCGTCGTGGCGGCCCGTGATCGACGGCCTGGCGCGCGAGCGCCGTGTGGTCGCCTTCGACCGACCGGGCTTCGGGCTCACCGCCCGCCCCATGCCCCCGTTGCCCGCCGGGGACCCCTACGCCCCGGGGTCGGCGGCCGAACAGACCGTCGCGCTGATGGACTACCTCGGGGTCGGCAAGGCGGTGCTCGTCGCCCACTCGGCGGCCGCCGGCGTCGCCGTGCGAGCCGCACTCGACAACCCGCAGCGCATAGAGGGGCTGGTGCTCGAGGCCCCGGCCTTCGACGGCGGCGGCACGCTCGCGGCGCGCCTGCTCCGGCCGCTCATGCGCACGCGCTGGGGGCGCTTCTACGGGCCGCTTGCGATTCGGCGGACCTTCCCCCCGGCCGCGCAACGGGTCCTGGAACGCTCTCATCACGACGCCCGGCGAACCCTCACCGCGGAGCTCGTCTCCGCCTACCGCTTGCCGCTGCGCGCTCAGGACTGGGACCGCGCGCTGTGGGAGCTCTCGGCCGCCGGACCCGACGGCGCGGCTCCGGCCCTGCAGGAGCTTCGGGTGCCGGTGAGCGTCGTGTACGGAAGTGAGGACGCGATCGTCGCACCACAGGAGTCGGCGAGGGTCGCGGCGGCGATCCGCGGCGCCGACGCCGCCGAGCTCGCGGGGACGGGCCACGTTCCGCACGAGGAGCGCCCCGCCGAGTTCGCATCGGCGGTCGAGCGGCTGCTCGAGCGCGCGCGCACGAAGCGATAAGCGCTCGAGCACCGCGCCCGCCGGTCCGAGCGTCACGCCCACCCGAACAGCTTCACCACGTACAAGGCGTACATCAGCACGAGCAGCCAGCCCTCCCAACGGGTGATCTCGCGGTCCTCGGCCATGAAGAAGTAGAGCAGCGCCGCCACGAGCATCATCGGCAGGCCGAAGAGGCGGATCGCCTCGGCGGAGGCGAGCGGACCGACGAGACCGGCGACGCCGACCACGGCGAACGCGTTCAGGATGCAGGCCCCCAGCACGTTGCCTATGGCGAGCTCGAGGTTGCCTCTTCGCGAGGCGAGCACGGCGACGGTGAGTTCCGGCAGCGACGTGCCCAGGGCCACGACGCTGAGCGCGATGATCTCGCTGCCGATCCCGAGGATCCCGGCCAGCTCGACCACGGAGCGGACGGTGTAGGAGGCGCCCAAGTACAGGCCGAGCGCCGAGAGCCCGAGCAGGATGAACGCGCGGGCCCGCAGGGGGCCGGTCCCGACCTCGGCTTCGATCTCCTCCTCGAGGCGCTCGTAGAGCCCCTCGCGGCGACGGGCCATCGCGATGCCGTACATCACGTAGATGACCGAGCCGACCAGGCACACCAGCGCCTCGGGACGGGTGACTGAGCCGTCGTAGGCGACGATGGCCAGCACGAACGCCGAGCCGACCAGCAGAGGAAGGTCCACGCGCACGATCTCGTAGGTGGTGTGCAGCCGGCCACCGACGACGGCGGCGACGCCCAGGACGAGGAAGACGTTCGTCACGATGGAGCCCACGACGTTGCCCAGCGGGATCTCCGGCGAGCCGGACGTCACGGCCACCACCGACGCGACCATCTCGGGCAGCGTGGTGCCGACCGACACGATGGTCACGCCGACCGCGAAGGCCGGCATGCCGAGGCGGACGCCTATCTCCTCGGCGCCGGAGATGAAGGCACCGGCGGATCGCACCAGCACGGCCAGGCTCGCGATCAGCAGGGCCGACCACAGCAGCAGCACCCGGGTACACCTCCCGCCGGTATCGTACCAGCCACCCCTCCGGCCGGCTGCCGGCGGGATCCCTCCGTGAGGAGAGCCGCCGGTTGGGGTAACCATCCGTACCGGCGCCGTCCCCGCGCCGCGCCCGCGAGCCGCCCGCCGCCCGAGCTCGCGCCGGGAGGAGACGCGATGAGCTACCTGGACCAGCTGAGACAGGACCACGAGGACATCCAGACCGTGCTCGCCATCATGGCCGAGATGTCGAACCGGCTCGGCGGCGCCAGCCCTGTGAACCCGGTCGACCTCGTCAAGGTCGTCACCTACCTCGAGGAGTTCGTCCTCCGCGGTCACCTGGCCAAGGAGGAGCGCTACCTCTATCCGGCCATCGCCCAGACGGGTCTGCCCTCGGACAGCGGACCGCTCGCGGTCATGGTCGCCGAGCACACCATGGCCGGCAACTTCCTCGCCGGCATGCGCCAGGCCGCGGCGGACTGGGGCCAGGGAGACGAGGACCACCGACGCGTCATCGGCGAGTACGCGCGCAACTACGCGCTGCTCGTCGCTCAGCACATGGAGGAGGAGGAGCAGGTCGTCTACCCGATGGCCGAGCAGCGCCTCTCGCCGGATGCCAAGCGCCACCTCGAGGAGGCGTTCAGCCAGCACGAGTTCCAGGTGATGGGTCCCACGGGCCACGACCGGTACCATGAGATGGCCCACGAGCTCGCGGAGCTCTACCTCAACTGATGCGTCAGGGCAGCAGCAGCATACCCATCAGCTCGCTGCCGGGGTCCACCACCAAGCCTGTCCCCCCCGCATCCGGTTCTGAGTATGCCGCCGCGCTCGGCCCGGTGAGGCCGGGACCGTGCAGGACGAACGGGACGGGCTCGTCCACGTGCGTCCGCAGCGCGATGGGCGTCGGGTGGTCCGGCAACGCCAGGATGCGCAGCTTCCCTCGCCGCTCGCGCAGACGGGCGACGACCTCGCGGTCGATCGCCTCGATGGCGGCGATCTTGGCACTCACGTCACCCCCGTGGCCGGCCTCGTCGGGGGATTCCACGTGTACGACCACAACGTCGTGCTCGTCCAGGGCGGCGAGCGCGCCCTGGACCTGCGCCGTGTAGTCGTTGTCGGGACCGTCGGTCACGCCGGGGATGTCGAGCCGCTCGATGCCCGTCAAGGTCGCGAGGCCGCGCAGCAGGTCCACCCCGGAGGTCAGGGCGGCGCTCGCCCCCCGCAGCTCACCGAAGGGGACGAGCCCCGCTGGCGCGACGCCGGGC
This sequence comes from Coriobacteriia bacterium, assembly GCA_014859305.1. Taxonomy (NCBI): domain Bacteria; kingdom Bacillati; phylum Actinomycetota; class Coriobacteriia; species Coriobacteriia bacterium. The sequence continues at coordinate 8,652 of JACUUM010000042.1, read as the reverse complement.
CAGAAGGGCCAGACGTCGGTGGCGGGCAAGCGGCCGGCGCTGCGGCGGCGCGCGTTGACCTCGGAGCCGGAGAGCACAGGCCGGGCGCGCTCCATCAGCGCGAGCAGCACCGCCGCGCCCGGGCCCTTCGGCAGGTGGCCCGCCACCGGCTTGTCGGGTATGTCGTGGGGCGGAGTGAAGGCGGTCTCCATCAGCTCCGGGTGCCCTTTGACGACCATGACGTGCCGGTACGCCACTCCGGGATGGAACTCGAAGCGCTCGTCGGCGGCGAACTCCTCGGCGAGCTCGCCGAGGATGGTGTGGGACTCCTCGGTTGTGATGTGCCCGGCCGAGTAGCTGCGCATCACACCGTTGACGACCGTCACCAGGTTCAGCCGCAGCGCCACCTCGCCGGGCGCGAGCTCGATGCCCATGCTCGCGGCCTCGATCGCTCCGCGTCCGACGCGGTCTCTCACCGGGTCGTAGCCGAGGATCGAGGCGCACGCCGCGGCGGAGGAGGGCTCCTCCCCGATCGGGATCGTACGGGCGAGACCGACGACGCCCTCCCGGGCGAGCGCGTCGAGATGAGGTGTCGCCGCGGCCTGCAGCGTCGTGCGGTCGCCGAGGGCCTCGATCGGCCAGCCGGCCGCTCCGTCCAGTATCACCACCACGTGTCTCACATCACGCTCCCTGCGCCGCCGGAGGGCCCCCTTCCCTATCGGAGAAGCGTATCAGAGCCGCGCCGGAGCGCCACAGCGGAGCCGATCCGGGGAATCACAACCGGTACCCGGACGGGAGGAGTGGCGACCGATGCCGGTACCCGACGAGCCCGGCAACGCTGATGCCTGCATCTGCCCCGCGTGCCCGACGCACGACGATTGCATGAAGGACGCCGGCGAGACGCTCTTCTGCGCCCGGGGCCGCAGCTCGTGCTTCCCGCAGAGCCGCGGCTGCATCTGCGGCGACTGCCCCGTCTGGGCGCACTACGGACCGGCGGGCCACTACTTCTGCATGGAGGGAGCGGCGCCGTGACGGCCTTCGGGGGACGTCCGGGCGAGGCGTGCCGACCCGGACGGGAGCGGCCGGCGGAGCCGCCCGTGCTGCGAGGCGAGCACGTCACCCTGCGTCCGTTGCTCGAGACCGACGCCGGTCCGCTGGCGGCGCTGTTCGCTCATCCCGAAGTGGCGCGCTGGTGGCTGAACTGGGACGAGGCCAGGGTGCGGGCGGAGTTGCTGGACTCCCGGGAGGCGGCCGTTCTCGCGATCGAGGTCGAGGAGCGGCTCGCCGGCGTCATCATGTTCACCGAGGAGGACGACCCCGACTACCGGTTCGCGCAGGTCGACGTCACGGTGGCCGGCGAGCACGTGGGCCGCGGGCTCGGCACCGACGCGCTGCGGACGCTGCTGCGCTACCTGATCCGCGAGAGAGGCCACCACCACGTGCTCATCGACCCCGCCGCGGACAACGCGCGGGCGATACGCGCGTACGAGAAGGTGGGGTTCAAGCCCGTCGGCATCCTGCGGCAGTACGAGCGCAGACCCGACGGGTGGGCCGACGCGCTGCTGATGGACCTCGTGGCCGACGAGTTCGAGGAGCTCGAGGCGCGGCGCGATGCGAGCGGGTAACTACCCTCATCGGACGACGAGCGGGAGGAGTGGTCGCGAGATGGCTCAGGTGACAGGGACGACCGTAGGGCCGGTGCGGACGGCCGAAGGGCTGAGCGTGGCGCTTCGCGAGATCAACCCCGAGGACCTCGACACGCTCAAGGACATGCTGCGCGAGCCCGGGATCTCGCGGTGGTGGGGCATGTACGACGACGAGCGCGTGCGCGCGGAGTTCCTCGGCGACGAGGTGGGCGTATACCTCATCGAGGCGGACGGCGAGCCTGCCGGGGCGATCGAGTTCGTGGAGAACACCGACCCGGACTACCGTCACGCCCAGGTGGACCTGTTCGTGACCGAGCGGATGCAGGACCGCGGCGTGGGCACGGCGGCCGTGAAGGCGCTCGTGAAGCACCTGTTCGAGGACCTCGGGCACCACCGGGTGGTGGCTGCGCCCGGGGCGCAGAACGAGCGCGCCGTCCGCTTCTTCGAGGACGTGGGATTCAAGCGCGTCGGCACCCTGCGCCAGTACGAGAAGCAGCCCGACGGCTCGTGGGGCGACAACGTCATGCTGGAGCTGCTGCGCGGAGAGTTCGAAGCGTAGGGGCGCGGCGACCCCTGCCGTCGCTACCGTCCCACCTCGACCTGCGTCATCACGACCTCGCCGTCGACCGTCACGGGCGGGTCGCCGTCCGGGAACTCGTACTGGCCGATGACACCCGTCTCGAGGTGCAGCATCGCCCACATCCTCTCTCCCGGCTCGGGCGCCCGCTCGAGTTCGACCACGACGTCCTCATTGGTCCCCGGTTGCACCGCCGTGTACCCGAGGTCGGCGGCCGGCGCGTCGTTCTCGTCGGCGTGGATCACGACCCAGCCTTGCGAGGTCGCCTCCACGCTGTCGATCGTGACCCGGCCGTCGGTCACCGAGACCGGCGGCTGAACGGTGACGGTCGGCTCGACCGCCTCGGGGGCCTCGACGGGCGGGGTCTCCTCCCGCGTCGGTTCCTCCCGGGTCACGTCTTCCTCGGGCTCCTCGGCCGGACAACCGGCCGCGCCGACGACGCCGAGAACCAGGATCGTAGCCAGCAACCATCTCGACAGCCGCATCTGCGCTCCCTCCTCCGTCTGCGGGGCTGCCGGATGATTCCCACAAGCGACAGGAGCGGACGCCGGCGGCTCTATCTCCCGCGCCGCCTCCTCGTAGCCTGTCTTCCGCCCCCTCGGCCCGGCTTCGGCGCGTGCTACCATGCGCGCATGAAGAGCGCGCGCTACCTCGACACCCGAGGCCTCGACACCACCCGCCCCGCCTTCTGCGGCGTCGTCGTCAAGGGCATCGCAGCCGGCGGCGGGCTGTACGTGCCCGAGGAGCTGCCGGCCCTCACGCTGCCCGAGATCCTCGCCTTCGCGGACTGGCCGTACTGGCGGCGCGCAGCGGCCTTGTTCTCGCGCTTCGGCGTCGACATGCCGCCCAACCGTGTGGACGTGCTCATGCGCGCCGCCTACGGCGCCAAGTTCGACACGCCCGAGGTCGCGCCGGTGCGCGAGGTCCGCTCCGACATGCACGTGCTCGAGCTGTGGCACGGCCCGACGAGCGCCTTCAAGGACATGGCGCTGCAGTGCATGCCGCTGTTCTTCGGCGAGGCCGTGGAGGCCGACCGGCGCCGGCACGAGACCGAGGACGGATTCCTGATCCTCGTGGCGACGTCCGGCGACACCGGCAAGGCGGCCCTGGAGGGGTTCCGCGACCGGAAGCACACGTCGATCGTGGTGTTCTATCCCGCCGAGGGCGTCTCCGAGATCCAGCGCAAGCAGATGGTCACGCAGACCGGGAGCAACGTGGGCGTGTTCGGCGTGCGCGGGGATTTCGACGACTGCCAGGCCGCCGTGAAGGCCGCCTTCGCCGACGAGGACTTCAACGCCGAGCTCCACGAGCGCCACCGCCTGCGGTTGTCCTCGGCGAACAGCATCAACTGGGGGCGGCTGCTGCCGCAGATCGTCTACTACGTGAGCGCGTACGCGGACATGGTGCGCGGCGGAGGGGTCGCGCCCGGCGGGATCATCGACGTGTGCGTGCCGACCGGGAACTTCGGCAACATACTGGCGGCCTACTACGCGCGGCGCATGGGCGTGCCGATCGGGCGGCTGGTGTGCGCGAGCAACGAGAACAAGGTGCTCGCGGACTTCTTCGCGAGCGGGCTGTACGACGTGTCGTCGCGGATGCTCGTGAACACGCCCTCGCCCAGCATGGACATCCTCGTTTCGAGCAACCTCGAGCGGCTGCTCTACGAGCTCGCCGGCGCCGAGGCCGTGCGCGAGTGGATGCGCCAGCTCGCCGAGGAGAAGCGCTTCCAGGTCGACCGCGAGACGTTCGCGAGGATGCGCGAGGTCTTCGTGGGCGACTTCGTCACCAACGACGAGTCGCTCTCCGTCATCGAGCGCGTCTACGGCGAGAGCGGGTACCTGCTCGACCCGCACACGGCGGTGGCGTGGGAGGTCGCCGAGCGCACACAGGACTGCGCACCCGTGCTGGTGGTCTCGACCGCGCACTGGGCGAAGTTCGGCGTAGACGTCTTCAAGGCCCTGCGCGGCCTTCGCTACCGCGACTGGCTGCCGGAAGACCTCAAGGGCATGACCGGGGTCGACCTGGTGAAGCGCGTGGCGCAGATCGCGCCCGGGGCCGCCTGCGTCCCGCAGCCGCTCGCCGAGCTCGACGAGCTGCCCGAGCGGTTCACCGAGGCCGTGGACGCCGGACGCGAGGGCGTCGAGGGGGCGGTGCGGGGGTGGCTGGCCGCGCCGCGACAGGCACCCTAGTCCGTCCTGGCCGACTCGACTCCGCCTCCGCCTTCTCCCTCACCACGCGCTCGATCCCCTGAGTCTCCGCCGCTTCTCCCCCTATCCTGGGTACCTACGCCCGGAGCACCCGATGAGGGGAGGCAGGGATGCTGCGGCTCCGCTTGTTGACCGTCGTGTGCGTCGTACTCGGGCTCGCGCTCGTGCTGGCGGGCCTCGCGCCGCCGGCCGCCGAGGCGGCCACGATCCGGAGCGGCGACAGCGTCGTCATCCGCTCCGGGCAGACGATCCGCGACGACCTCTACGTCTTCGGCTCGACCGTGGACGTCGAGGGGCGGATCGACGGCGACCTCATAGCGTTCGCCAGCGTCGTCACGGTGGACGGTGAGGTCACCGGCGACGTGGTCGTCGGCTCCTCGAACGTCGACGTGTCCGGTCAGGTCGGGGGCAGCGTGAGAGCCGGCTCGGGCAACGTCGGGATCACCGGTCAGGTCGGCGAGGACGTGGTGGCCGGCGCCGGCCGGGTGCGCATCGGCAGCGGCTCCGCGATAGGGCGCGACCTGCTCGCCGGCACCGGCGAGCTCAACATCGGCGGCGACGTGGGGCGTCATCTGCGAGCGGGCGCGGGTTCCGTGGTGGTCGGGGGCACGGTCGGCGGCGACGCCGACGTCTCGTCCGGCAGGATCCGTTTCCAGCCCGGAGGCCGCATCGAGGGCGACCTCCTCTACCGCTCGGAGCGGCGACAGGACGTCCCCGAGGGCGCCGTCGGCGGCGAGGTCACGTTCCGTGAGGCTCCGCGCGAGCGCGAACGGGAGCGCGGGCCGGCGGCCGCGGTGCTGTTCTGGTTCCTCATCTGGATACGCGGGCTCATCGGCATGGCGCTGCTGGCGCTCCTCGTGACGCTGCTCTTCCCCTACTTCTCGCTGGCCTCATCCGAGGAGATCCGGGTGCGGCCGGGACCCAGCGTCGGCATCGGCGCGGCACTGTTCTTCGGCACGCCCTTCGTGGCGATGATCACGCTGATCATCGGCATCTTCGTCGGCGGGTGGTGGATCGGTCTCATGCTGCTGGCGCTCTACCTCATCGCGCTGGCCGTGGCGGTGGTGGTCGCCGCGGTGTTCGTCGGATCGCTCGCGCTCCGCGCTCTGGCGCGCGGCTCCGTCCTGCCGGTCTGGGCGGCGCTGCTGGGGCTGCTCATCCTGTGGCTGATCCGAATCGTGCCCATCCTCGGCTCGATCGTGCTGTTCGTGGCGATGCTGTTCGGGCTCGGCGCTGCCGTCATCACGTTGTGGGAGACCGCGAAGCGCTGCCGGGCCGCGAGAGCGGCGCCTGCGATGCGGCCCGACGAGCCGCTGGCGTGAGGGGGAGCGGCACGAACGGAACGGAAGGGAGTGCCGACGATGGCCATGCAGTGCGAGCGTCCGGGAGACACGCGGTACCACGTGGACCGGATCAAGGGGATGCTGAGCGAGGCGATGGACCACGCGCGGCACGACGTCGAGTGCGTGGACGATCCCGAAGCCAAGGCGATGTTCGAGACGACCGCCGAGGTCCTCGGAGGGCTCAGGCAGGCCTACGAGCGCTTCGAGCGGGGCAGCACACCCGCACGGCGGTAGCGGGGCGCTAGGGGACGGCGCGGGTCGCAGGAGCGCTCTCCGCGGGCGGCTCCACCACCACGACCCGCCCCCTCATCTCGGGGTAGCGGCTCGGACAGTGGTAGGGCCACTCGCCGAGGCGGTCGAACAGGTAGGAAGCCTCCGCGCCGGGCACGAGGGGGCCGGTGTCCAGCCCGACCAACAGGTCGTGCGAGGCGTGCGGGTCGCTGCGAACCGGGTGCGCCTCGGCGTCCTCGTTGAGCCACGTCACGATCGTCCCCCGGCTGACCACGATCCACGGCGGCTGGAAGGCGCAGTCCTTCAGGACGACCCGTACCTGCGCCTGCCCCGTCATGTCCTCGTACTCCCGCCCGAGCTTCCGGTCCACGGAGAAGGAGAACCTGCCGACGTCCTCGGAGCCGTCCGGCCAGCGTGCCGTGTACTGGACCTCGTACTTCCCGGGCAGGTCCTCGGCGATAGAGACGCGCATGGACGACCTGTCCTCGGACAGGCGGGTCGTCCCCCCCGCGGCCTCACGCCACTTCCGCGTCACCTCGATCCTCGAGCCGGGCGAGAGCGGACGGTCGAAGTTCACCACGACCTCGACCGGCGTTCGCAGGAACTCCTCGCCGTGCTCGGGGGCCGAGTCCACGAAGTGCGGCGCGATCCTCGTGCTCGCCGCCTGCTCGTCGGCAGGCGAGGGCGCCTTGCGCTCGCAGCCCGGCAGGAGGGGGAGGGTCCACGCGAGGGCGACCGCCGCGAGCAACGGGAAGACCAGCTGACGAGGGTCTCTCATGACGTTCCTCTTGCCTGTCGGGCACGACGCCCGCGGCCGCCTCCCCGCTGTCGGACGGCGCTACGGGAGCACCTGCAAAGCGCGGGCCGTACCGCGTTCTCTGTGGGTGATTGCCATCGCGCGAGCCTGGGGAGATAGGTCCGTGGCGCGGATGGCGCCGGACCGAACGGAGGTGACCGCGGTGGCTATGAGAACACAGATGATGACGGGACAGGAGGTCTTCAGGGCCCGACGCTTCCTCGGGAAGGACGTCTTCGACGTCAACGGAGACCACGTCGGCGAGGTCGAGGACCTCGTTCTGAGCGTCCAGACCGGATGCGCGCAGTGGACCATCGTATCGACCGGGGGCGTGCTGGGCATCGGCGAGAAGTACAGGATCGTGCCGATCCAGTCCTTCTCCATCGAGATGGACACGGGACGTCTCATGCTCGACTTCGAGGGGAGCCGGCTCCAGAACGCGCCCCGATACGACAAGGACAGCCCTCCCGATTGGAGCGACGAGAACTGGTCGCGCAGCGTCCGCTCGTTCTACGGGATGGACGTGGGCATGCAGCGCGAGCAGCCCGGCGGACGGATGCCGGGCGGAGAGGTGCCGGCCGAACAACCGCAGGGCTACCCCGGCTACGAGCGCCGTAAGGGCATGACCAGCTACGGGGGACCCGAGCGTCGGCAGACCAGGCGCGGAGGAGCAGGCGCCCGGGGCGGACAGCGGTGGCAGAGGATCGGCGCGCAGACCGGTCAGGGCCGGCAGCAGCCCGGCGGCGAGACCTAGGAGCAGCAGCAGCAAGGCTACGGCCGGCCGTCCCGCTCGGAGCCCAGGTAGGCCGGGGCAAGACGGCACCGAGGCTGCCCCCGAGCGCGGGGAGCGGACGTCTTGCCGGCGGTCGAGCTGTCAGGAGGGGCGGGAACCATATCCTCTCGCTGATCCGCGGGCGATCCAAGACTGCATCCTCGGCACGCGTCCTGCTAGGGTGATGGAGGAGAAGGCGATACGGCCTTCCGTGACCGAGGAGGTGATCCGAGTAGTGGTTGACTGTCCCGCTGCTTCGGTCTCGTGCTCCGGCGTTCTGTCCGGGAGCGAGGCCGCCTGAACGGCGCCTTCTCGGGAGACGGGAACCCGGGCGCGAACGCGCCTGCTGGGCCCGGAAGGAACCAGTAAGCAAGTCGCTGTTCGGCAGCGATGGAGAGGCCGCCCCGAACCGGGGCGGCCTCTCGCGCGTTCGTGCGGATCCCTCCACCCTCAGCCGACGTCGGCGGCGCTACCCTGCTGACAGTACTTGTAGGCGGACAACTCGTTCTCCTGGTAGACCTGGCACTGCCGCGGACACAGACACGGCTGCTCGTAGTCGAGGTCGCCGCAAGTAGCGATGCCTGTGGCGCAGTACAGCCCGGGCACATCCTGCGGCGATGGCGTCCCGTGCGCACCGGGCCCCATCATCGATCGCATCCTCTCGGACTTCTCGGCGATGCAGCTGCTGTTGGTCTGCACCGGGCACACACCGCACTGGCACTTCTCGATGTTGGACATGTTGAACTCGACGCGCTTCATCGTCGTCTGTTCCATGCTCACCCCTCCCTGGTCCGGTCGTTAGGTTGTACCCGGAAGGGCGGCCGCCCGACCGCTGCGAGCGAGGGCCGGGCGGATCATCCCGTCATTCAGGTCCAGGCATGTGAAAGAAATCACCATCCGGGTTATCATTGCTTCAAGAGACGGCTCCGGCCAGGGGCTGCGAGCCGACCCCCCAGTAGACGGGTTCCTGGCATGTTCGGGGGAAGAGGACCGGAGGATCTGCGCATCCTCCTCGAGGAAGCGCTGGCTGATTTCGGCGTGCGGCGGGAGCTCACCGTCGGCGGTACCGCCTACTACGCGAACGGCAAACCCTTCGCCGCG
>JACUUM010000041.1 GCA_014859305.1 Coriobacteriia bacterium | reverse complement strand
CCCGCTGGCCCCGGCGGCCGTCGCGTCGTACCATTGTCCGCATGCTCTACCTCGTCGACGGCTACAACATCACCCGTGCCGACGATGCCACCAGACGCCTGCCGCTCGATCGTCAGCGCGACGCGCTCGTGGCGCGCCTGCGCGTGCGCGGGCCCGACATGCTCGGCCGAGGGCGCATCGTCGTGGTCTTCGACGGGCGCCCTGAGCCCGGCGAGGGCGGCGAGGCGGGCGGTCCGGTAGAGGTCGTGTTCTCGCGCGGCGAGTCCGCCGACGACCTCATCACCCGCCTGGCGGCCTCCGCCGAGGAGAAGATCGTGCTGGTCAGCTCCGACGGCGAGCTGCGCGACCGGGTGAGAGCGGCCGCGGTTCACGGTGTCGAGCTGCGCTCGTCGAGCTCGGCGTGGGAGGAGCCCCGCGCCGGCGCGCGACGGCGCGGCAAGGGACGCGGGAGGTTCCCGGCGTCGACGGCCGGGCTGCCCCCGGGCGCGAACCGCATCACCGAGGAGATGAAGCGCATCTGGCTCGAGGGCGGGGACGACTCGGGGAAGGAGACCGAGGAGTGAACGGCGTCGCCGTCAACGTCGCCGCCGTGCTCGTCGGCACCGCGGTGGGCCTGCTCTTCGGCAAGCTGATCCCCGAGCGGTTCCGCACGACGGTCGTATCGGGCGTCGGACTGTTCACGATAGCCATAGGACTGAAGATGACGATCGCGACCGAGAGCCCGCTGCTGCTGGCCGGCTCGCTGGTCGTCGGCGCCGTCATCGGGGAGTCGCTGCGCCTGGAGCACCGGCTGGAGCGGTTCGGCGCAGCGCTCAAGGACGCGGCGAAGCGCGTGCCGTGGCTGGCCGCCGAAGCGAACGGCGAGAGCGGGGGTCACCGCATGGTCGAGGGCTTCGTGACGGCCAGCCTGCTGTACTGCGTCGGGGCGATGACCGTGCTCGGGTCGCTCCAGTCGGGCATGGGCGATCCGACGCTGCTCTACATCAAGTCACTGCTCGATGGCACGATGGCCATCCCGTTCGCCACCATGTTCGGTGTGGGCGTGGGGTTCTCCATCATCCCGATCGCGGCGATCCAAGGGTCGCTCGCTCTCGCCGCCCACAGCGTCGAGCCCTACATGACGGCATCCGTGATACGAGAACTCTCCGCTGCCGGCGGCGCGCTCATCGCCGGCATCGGTCTGGATCTGCTGGGCATCAAGCGGCTGCCGATCGGGAATCTGCTGCCCGCCGTCGTCGTCGCGGGAGTGCTGGCCTGGTTCTTCGCCTGAGGTGGGGCGCTCGCCGGCGCTCCGGCCCTCGGCAGCGACACGGGGACGAGCCCCGGGGGCCGCCGGTCAGGACTCGTAGGAGCCGCCGTTCGGCCTCTCCCGCCATCCAGGCACCCGGAACGCGCTGGGACACAGGTCGTTCACCGGACACGAGCCGCAGATCGGGCGCTTGGCCGTGCAGACGTTGCGCCCGAGAAGGATGAAGCGGTAGTTGAACGAGCCCCACCACTCGCGCGGCAGCAGCTCCGTCAAGTCGCGCTCGATCCTGTCGGGGTCCGTCTCCTTCGAGAGGCCCAGCCTTCCGGCCAGGCGCTTCACGTGCGTGTCCACCGCGATGCCCTCGACCTTGCCGAACGCGGTGGAGAGCACGATGTTCGCCGACTTGCGCGCCACGCCGGGGAGGCGCATCAGCTCCTCCATCGTATCGGGAACCTCGCCCCCGAACTCGCCGACCACCATCCGTGCCGCCCCGATGATCGAACGCGCCTTGTTGCGGTAGAAGCCGGTCGGCTTGACGATAGCCTCGACCTCCTCGGCGTCCGCCGAGGCGAGGTCGGCGGGCTCGGGGAAGCGCTCGAAGAGCACCGGCGTGACCTTGTTGACGCCCACGTCCGTGGTCTGCGCGGACAGGATCACCGCGACGAGCAAGCGCCATGGCGTATCCCAGTCGAGCGCGATGCGCGCGTCGGGCCATACGTCCGCCAGCCGCCGGCACACCTCGACGGCGCGCTGCCGGACGGGACTGTCCTCTCTCAGCTGCGGCATATCGAGAAGTGTACCCGAGCACACAGAACGCGCCGAAGGCGTGAAGGAACCTCATCGGCTTGCCGATGCATGCGGCGGAAGGTCCTTCAGCGGCGAGCCGGGTTGGCCCGCGACATGCAAAGGTCTCGAGCGGGAGCATGCCCGCGAAGGACGAAGGTGCGACCGTGTCGGCTTTCAGGGACCCACAGGATACGTTCAGGTGCCCGCTGCTCGTGGCCGGGCTCTCGAAGGACGACGCGCGGCGCGCCTCCGAGAGCTGTCACGTCGAGTGCCGCTTCCGCATCCGCGGACGGTGCGGGTGCCGGATCGTGGACATCCGCCCGACCGGCGCCGGACGCCGATCCGCTTAGCGTACCGGCGACCCGGACCGTCCGTCGGCGCGGGCGTCCTCGCGCAGCTTCCGCTTGACCCTCCTGACCGCCGGGGATACCCTTTGCGAGCCCCCGCTCGGCCGCCGACGCGGGGCCGTTGCGCTGCCCGGACGAGCACCGGAGACGCCGTGGACCTTCTGCACGCAATCCGAGAGCATCTTCACGCCGCGAGCCCTTACCGGATCGCCGGGGAGGGTCTCGCGCGCGGCGAGGACGTCACCCTCGCGGCACCCGGCCTCGTCAGGCCGGCGCTGGTGGCGGCGCTGTGGTCCGAGCGGCCCCGACCCTCGCTGGTGGTCGTACCGGGCGAGGAAGCGTCCGAGCGCTTCGCTCGGCAGGTCGCAGCCTACATCCCCCGCGACCGGGTCCTCCATCTGCCCGAGCGTCGGGAGACGCCGTGGTCGCCAGAGCCGCCCGACATCGAGGCGGTCGGGCGGCGCGCGCGGGCGCTTCACGCCCTCGGCGGCCGGCGCGAGGTCGTGGTGGTCGCCTCTCCGCGGGGGCTGATGCGCACCGTCCCCCCGCGCGGCTCGCACGTCTACGAGCCTCTGACGCTGGCGGCAGGCGGGACGCTCGACCTTGAAGAAGCCGCCGAACGCCTGGCGCGGATGGGCTACGAGCGCCTCGAGCGCGCCGAGGACCGGGGGCGGTTCGCGGTCCGCGGCGGCGTGTTGGACGTGTTCCCGTCCGAGGCGGTCGCGCCCGTGCGCGCAGAGCTCTTCGGCGACGAGGTCGAATCGCTGCGGCGCTACGTGCCCTCCAGCGGCCAGGCGGTCGCGGACGCGGGACCGGTGGAGGTCTACACGTGTCGCGAGGTCGCCCTGGGGTCGCGCGCCGCGCAGGCGGCGGAGCGGGCGCTGGGCGACGAGGCGCTGCGCGACCAGGGCGTGGCGTTGGCGCTCGAATCGATCAAGGCCGGCGTGTACTTCAACGGCGTGGAGCAGTACCTGCCCGTCCTGTACAAGCAGCCCGGCGCCGTCACGGACTACCTCCCGCCGGAAGCGCTCGTCGTCGTGGCCGAGCCGCGAGCGCTCTTCGACGACTCCGCGCGCTGCCACGGGGAGATCACGGCCAAGGCCGTCGAGGACGGCAAGCCGATGGAAGGCCTGTACCTGAAGCCGTCGCAGCTGGACCTCGGCGGCCGGCAGCGCCTCACCTTCGTCTCGCTGCTGCGTGCGGGGTCCGGCGTCGACGCGGAGCTCGTCGCGCGCCGTCCGGAGGTCGCCGGCGGCGAGGACCGTCTCGTCGGCGGCCTGCGGGCGCTGCTCGCGCTCGAGTACGCGGTCGTGATGGCCGTTCCCGCGCGCGAGACGCGCAGGCGGGTGGCCGACGTCCTCGTCGGTGGAGGGATCAGCGTGGCCGAGACGTTGCTGGACGCCGGCGCGCGGGAGGCCCCGGACGGGCTCGCTCCGGGCGTCGTGCATCTCAGCCGCGCCGAGGTGCCGTCGGGCTACGTCGTGCCGGACGCGCGGCTCGCGGTCGTCAGCGTCGACGACGTCTATCCGCGCTCGGCCGAGGCTCGCCGCGCGCGCTCGGCGGGACGCCCCATCAGCTTCGACTTCGCGCCCGGCGATCACGTGGTCCACTCGACGCACGGGATCGCGCTCCTCCGCGACGTGGTGCGCAAGGAGGCCGGCGGCGCCGTCCGCGACTACCTGCTGCTCGAATATGCGAAGGGGGACAAGCTCTACGTGCCCACGGAGCAGCTCGACCGCGTCAGCCGCTACGTGGGCGCCGACGCGTCCGCGCCTCGCGTCACCAGGCTCGACACCGCGGACTGGTCGAAGGCGACCGGCAAGGCGCGCAAGGCGGTCAAGAAGCTCGCGTTCGACCTCGTCGACCTGTATGCGAGACGCTCCAGCGTCTCCGGTCACGCGTTCGGTCCCGACACGCCGTGGCAGCTCGAGATGGAGGCGGCCTTCCCCTTCGAGGAGACGCGCGACCAGCTCGCCGCCATAGCCGACGTCAAGGCGGACATGGAATCACCTGCGCCGATGGACCGGCTCGTGTGCGGCGACGTCGGCTACGGCAAGACCGAGGTGGCCATCAGGGCGGCGTTCAAGGCCGTGCAGGACGGCAAGCAGGTGATGGTGCTGTGCCCGACGACCATCCTCGCACAGCAGCACTACACGACCTTCTCCGAGCGCTACGCGCCCTTCCCCGTGCGCGTCGAGGTGCTGTCCCGCTTCCGGACGGCCAAGGAGCAGGAGGAGTCGCTGCGCGGTCTCGCTGCCGGCGAGGTCGACGTGCTCATCGGCACGCACAGGCTGCTCTCGCGCGACGTGACACCCAAGGACCTCGGCCTGGTCGTGATCGACGAGGAGCAGCGCTTCGGGGTGGAGCACAAGGAGCATCTGAAGCACCTCCGCGAGCAGGTAGACGTGCTCACGCTCACGGCAACGCCCATCCCGCGGACGCTCCAGATGGCGCTGACCGGCGTCCGGGAGATATCGAGTATCGACACGCCCCCTCCGAACCGGTTCCCGGTGAAGGTGCACGTCGGCGAGTACGACCCGGAGGTGGTGAGCGACGCGATACGCCGCGAGGTCCAGCGGGGCGGGCAGGTCTACTTCGTGAGCAACCGTGTGCGCACGATCGAGGAGGCGACGCGTCGCGTCGCCGATGCCGCGCCCGAGGCGCGCGTGCGCGTGGCACACGGGCGGATGAGCGAGCAGGCTCTCGAGCGGGTGATGGAGTCCTTCGCCGCGGGCGAGTTCGACGTGCTCGTCTCCACGACGATCGTGGAGAGCGGCATCGACAACCCCCACACGAACACGCTCGTCATCGAGGACAGCCAGCGACTGGGCCTCGCCCAGCTCTACCAGCTCAAAGGACGGGTCGGCCGTTCTCACGTCCGCGCGTTCGCGTACTTCCTCTTCCCCCGAGGAGCGAACCTGACCGACGAGGCCTACGAGCGCCTCACCGCGATCCGCGACCACGCCGACATGGGCTCTGGCATTCGATTGGCCATGCGCGACCTGCAGATCCGCGGTGCCGGGTCGCTGCTGGGCGCGGAGCAGCACGGCAACATGAGCGCGGTGGGGTTCGAGCTGTACTCGCAGATGCTGCGCGAGGCTGTCGCGGAGGCGCGCGGCGAGCCGCTGCCGGAGCCGCTGGACGTCCGCGTCGACCTGCCCGTCGCCGCGTTCCTGCCTGAGGAGTACGTGCCCGACACCGGCGAGCGCGTCCGTCTCTACCGCCGCATCGCCGCGGCGGGGACGCCGGAGGCCGTGGAGCGCCTGTCGGCGGAACTGACGGAGACCTTCGGTCCGCCACCCGAGGCGGCACGCAACCTGCTCGGTGTCGCACGGCTCAAGACGGCGGTCGCGGAAGCGGGCGGCTCGGCGTTGACGATGAGCCGCAGCCGGGTCGCCGTACACCCCGTCTCGCCCGGTCCGGAGGCCCGGGGTTCGCTCGCCAAGGCCGGCGGGCTGTACCTGGAAAGGGACAGAAAAGCGGTGCTCCCGGCAGCTCCGGGGCAGGCGCCGATCGAGGCGGCGGCAGTCTTGCTGGATGCTATACTTGCCCGAGCCGTTCCCGCACGAGCCGGGGGGCGGACGGGAACGCGTCGACAGGAGGAACGACAGGCATGAGCAGATCCGCCCGGTTCGCCGCCATCGCGTTGGTCGCGGTGCTGGCGGTGTCCCTTTCGGGCTGCGGCGACAGAGACGTCGCGGCCAGGGTCAACGGCGAAGTGATCAAGAAGTCGCTGATCGACAAGCAGATGGAGCAGGTCAAGAAGCAGTACGCCTCGATGTTCGAGGGCGCCGACGGCGACGCCCGTCTGCTCGACTTCCGCGAGCGCCTGCTCGACAACGCGATCAACGGGGTGCTGATCCGCCAGGCCGCGAAGGACGAGGGCATCACGGTCACCGACGCGGACGTCGACAAGAAGATCGAGGAGCTCAAGGCGGGGTTCGCCAACGAAGAGGCCTTCAACCAGGCGATCGAGAAGTCCGGCATGAAGCTCGAGGACCTGCGCGAGCAGCTCAGGGACCAGGCCGTGACGACCAAGCTCGTGGAGAAGCTCACCCGCGACGTCAAGGTCGACGATGCCGCGGTCGACGAGTACTACGAGAAGAACAAGGAACAGTTCGTCGAGAAGGCCGCCGTGCACGCTTCGCACATCCTGTTCTCCGAGGACGACAAGTCGACGGCCGAGAAGGTCCTGACCCAGGTCAAGAACGGCGGTGACTTCGCCGAGCTGGCCAAGGAGTACTCCAAGGACACGGTGTCGGCGGCCAACGGCGGGGACCTCGGATGGCCGACGACGCCGTACGTGCAGGAGTTCCAGTCCGCCGCCGACAAACTCGAGCCCGGCGAGGTCTCCGATCTGGTCAAGAGCCCGTTCGGCTGGCACATCATCAAGGTCGTCGAGAAGCGCGGCGATCGCCAGAAGCCACTGAAGGAGGTCCGCGAGCAGATCTCGGACATCCTGAGCCAGCGGCAGCAGGCCGAGGCGTATCAGAAGTACGTCGACAAGCTGCGCGAGAAGGCCAAGATCGAGATCCTCGACCCCGAGCTGAAGAGCAAGAAGGTCGACGTCGAGGGCTCGGGCGGGGACAAGGGCTCCGAAGGCGAGAAGCCTGCCGAGGGCGACGGCGAGTAGTCGCGCCCGTTGGGGGGGGAGCCGGGTGGGATCCGTCTCGATCGTCGGACTGGTCGAGGGCCGTGAGTCGCTGAAGTCCGCCGCCGTGCTCGACCGCGTGCGGCGGGCCGCGACGGTGGTGGTCCCGTCCGCCGACGCGGCGGCACTCGGCGAGCTGGCGACGGCCGAGGTACCCGTCACCACACTGGGGGAGATAGGGGTCTCGGCGGACTCGCCGGTGGAAGAGATAGTGGACGCGATGGTCGCCCTCTCCAGGGAGGGCGACCTCGTGTATCTGGCCCCGGGCTACCCGCTCCTGAGAGAGGGGATCGTCTCCGGCCTCCTCGCGCGCTCGGGCGAGAACGTGGAGGTCTTCCCCGACGCCTCGCCGCTGCACGTGCTGCTCATGGCGCTGGACATCGACCTGACCGCCGACCTCGACATCGTGGACGTCCACAGCCTGCGATGCGCGGCCGTCGGCCGCGCCTCGCACCTGATCGTCACCGGCGTCGCCGATGGCTCGCTCGCCCGTTCCGTCGCGGAGCAGCTCGCCGAGACGTACCGGCCCGACCATCCCGTCGTCGTGGCCGGCTGCCTCGAGGGCGGGGGGTTCGACCTGGGCATGTACACGGTCGCCACCCTTCCCGAGGCGGAGCTGTGCTCCTCCTCGGCGATCCACGTGGGGCCGAGCCACCCGGTGCCGCCGCACGGCTTCGAGGAGTTCGTGCGGCTGATCGCCGTGCTGCGGGGGCCGGGAGGTTGCCCCTGGGACCGCGCCCAGGACCACATGTCCCTGCGGCAGAACATGATCGAGGAGGCGTTCGAGGCCGTCGCCGCCATCGAGGCGGGCGAGTCCACCGAGCTCGCGGAGGAGCTCGGCGACGTGCTGCTGCAGGTCGTGCTGCACGCGCAGATGGGCGCCGAGGCGGGCGAGTTCACCATAGACGACGTCATAGACGGTATCGCGGCGAAGATACGTCGTCGCCACCCGCACATCTTCGGGCAGGCGATCGCGGGTTCCCCGGCCGAGGTGCTCAAGCGATGGGACGAGATCAAGCGCGAGGAGAAGGCGGGGGGGCCGACGGGTGTCTTCGGGGGGATCCCCCACGCCCTGCCCGCGCTGATGTACGCGGCGAAGCTGTCGAGGCGCGCGGTCGCGGTGGGCTTCGAATGGCCGACCCTGGACGCCGTGTGGGAGAAGGTCCACGAGGAGATAGAGGAGCTCAAGGCGACCGAGCCCGGGTCCCCCCAAGCCGCGGACGAGATCGGCGACCTGCTGTTCACGGTCGTGAACCTCGCCCGTAAGCAGGGCATCGACGCCGAGACCGCGTTGCGCGGCACGTGCGAGAAGTTCAGGACGCGCTTCGAGGCCGTCGAGCGCGCGGCGCAAGCGCGCGGAGTGACGCTCGAGGAGATGGGCATCGACGAGATGGAGAAGGTCTGGCGGTCCGCCAAGACTGAGGAGGAGCAGCGATGAGCATCATCACCGACGTGCACGCGCGCGAGATCCTCGACTCCCGGGGGAACCCCACGGTCGAGGTGGACGTCGTGCTCGACGACGGGTCCTTCGGACGCGCGTCCGTGCCGTCGGGCGCCTCGACCGGCGCGCTCGAGGCCGTGGAACTGCGCGACGGGGACGAGCGCTACGGCGGCAAGGGCGTGCGCAAGGCTGTCGAGAACGTCAACGAGACGATCGCCGACGAGGTCGTCGGCCTGGACGCCACAGACCAGCGGCTCGTGGACATGACGATGATCGAGCTCGACGGCACGCCGAACAAGGCGAACCTCGGCGCCAACGCGATACTGGGGGTGTCGCTGGCAGCGGCCAAGGCCGCCGCCGAGTCCACCGAACTCACGCTGTACAGCTACCTCGGCGGCGCGAACGCGCACCGGCTGCCGGTGCCGATGATGAACATCCTCAACGGCGGCGCGCATGCCGACAACAACGTCGACCTGCAGGAGTTCATGGTGATGCCGGTCGGCGCTCCCACCTTCTCGGAGGGGTTGCGCGCCTGCGCCGAGATCTACCATACGCTCAAAGGCGTGCTCAAGAGCCGCGGCCTGGCCACCGGCGTGGGCGACGAGGGCGGCTTCGCGCCGGACCTCGGCTCCAACGAGGAGGCGCTGCAGGTCATCGTCGAGGCCGCGGAGAAGGCCGGCTACGAGCCCGGCGGCGATGTCCGCTTCGCGCTCGATCCCGCCGCGACCGAGCTCTACGACGCCGAGCGCGGCGTCTACGTGCTCGCGGGAGAGGGCCGCGAACTGTCCTCGGAGGAGATGGTGGAGCTGTACGCGGGGCTGGTCGAGCGCTATCCGATCATCTCGATCGAGGACGGCATGGCCGAGGAGGACTGGGACGGCTGGAAGCTGCTGACCGGGCGCTTGGCCGGCCACGTCCAGATCGTCGGCGACGACCTGTTCGTGACGAACACGGAACGGCTCCTTCGCGGTATCGGGATGGGTGTGGCCAACTCCATCCTCGTCAAGCTCAACCAGATCGGCACCCTCACCGAGACGCTCGAGACGATCGAGACGGCGAAGCGGGCCGGCTACACGTGCGTGATCTCGCACCGGTCGGGCGAGACCGCCGACACCACCATCGCCGACGTGGCGGTGGGCACCAACGCGGGACAGATCAAGACCGGGGCGCCCGCCCGCTCGGATCGGGTCGCCAAGTACAACCGTCTTCTCGCGATCGAGGAGGAGCTCGCGGAGGTCGGGCTCTATCCCGGGCTTGCGGCGTTCTACAACATATCTTAAGTTTGGGGCGTGGGAGCGGCGGCCTCGCGCGCGGCGAACCGCGTTCCCCCCTCGACGGGTAGGGGACCACCCATGGAGAGCGGACCGGCTGCCGGGCCCGGCGTACTCCCGTTCGACGCCAGCCTTCGATCCACCCTGGAGCGCAGGGAGCGCCTCGCCGACCAGTATGGCAGGGCGTTCGGGCAGGACAGGGTGTTCCCGGCGCTCCTCCAGGTCCTTCTCGAGGAGGTGCCCGAGGGTGTCGCGATCCTCGAGGTCGGGGCGGCCACGGGCCTGCTGACGCGGCCCCTGCTGGAGCGCGCCGGCCACCTCACCGCCATGGAGCCCTCGGAGGGGATGCTGCGGCGCCTGCTGGAGAGCGACGTGGCGTCCTCCCCGAAGCTGACGACGATCAAGGGCATGGCCGAGGACCTCCCGCCCGGTGTCGCCTACGACGTCGCGGTCGTGACGTTCACGCCTCGCCGCGGCGTGGCCTTGCTGCGGCTGCTCTCGGAACTGGCCCTGCGCGTGGCGACCGCCGTCGTGATGCTCGTCGAGGTCGACGGCGCGATGGACTGGGCCTACCTGGCCCGCTCCGCGGCGCAGCAGGGCTTCGGCGTACGCGTGCGGATCGTGGCGGACGAGGCCCGGGAGCGGTTCGCCGCGGTGATGGTCGCGGAAGTCGGCGAGTGGCGTCCGTGGCTCGGGTCGGCCGACTGGACGTCGGACGCCGACGAGCTCGAGGTCCCCTTCCCCGCCCCGCGTGGTGCCGCGACGCACGTCATGCGCTACTTCCTGGAGAGCGGCAGCCGCGCCTTGCTGGTCCGCACGGACGACCGCGGCGCGGAGCGCCTCTCCGGCAACCTGCGCACGGCTGCGCACCGCCTCGCTCGCAGCGGGGTTACGGTGCGTCGTGAGGGGAACGCTATACAGGTGGTCCGGCTCCCTTCGACCGAGTAGGCGCGCCGGACCCCGTGAGCGTTCCGAGGAGCGGCGGCGCTGCCGCGCTCCGGGCGAGCCGTGCGAGGTGGGGGAGATGCCCGGCCGGAGGACCAAGATCGTCGCCACGCTCGGGCCCGCCACGCGCTCCGGGGAGGTCGTGCGCCTCCTCGTGGAGTCCGGGCTCGACGTGGCACGCCTGAACGCGTCGCACGGGGAGCCGGCGACGCTGCAGGCACAGCTCGACGCCGTGCGCTCCGCCGCCACCGCCGCCGGGAGCACGGTCGGCGTCCTGCTCGACCTCGGCGGACCGAAGTTGCGGGTGGGCCCCGTCCGCGAAGGGGTGACGCTCGAGGCGGGGCAGGAGTTCACCCTCGAGAGCGGCGAGTGCGAGGGCGACGAGCGCCGGGCGTGTCTGACGTACAGGGGCTTCGCCGGCGACGTCCACGCGGGCGACCAGGTGCTGCTCGACGACGGCAAGCTCCAGCTGAGGGTGACGGGCGTCCGGGACAGCCACGTGGAGACCCGTGTGGAGGTCGGCGGGCCGCTCTTGAGCCGTAAGGGAGTGAACGTCCCGGGGGTCCGCCTCGGCGTGTCCTCGATCACCGAGAAGGACGAGCGCGACCTCGGATGGGCGCTTCGAGCCGGGGTCGACATGGTGGCCCAGTCGTTCGTCCGCGGGCCGGAGGACGTCCATCGGCTGCGCGAGCTCATGGAGAGGCTCGGCCAGAGCGTCCCGGTGGTGGCCAAGATCGAGAAGCACGAGGCCGCCCAGGCGCTCGACGGCATCGTGGACGCCGCCGACGCGGTCATGGTCGCGCGCGGCGACCTCGGCGTGGAGACCTCGCCCGAAGACGTCCCGGTGCTCCAGCGCAGGATCGTCGACCTCTGCCGCCGCACAGGGACGCCGGTGATCATCGCGACCCAGATGCTGGAGTCGATGACGCTCTCGCCCAGGCCGACCCGGGCCGAGGCCTCCGACGTCGCCCACGCGATCTTCTCGGGCGTCGACGCGGTGATGCTCTCCGGCGAGACGGCGGTGGGCGAGTACCCGGTCGAGGCCGTCACCACGATGCAGCGCATCACCTCGGCGGCGGAGGAGGCCGTCTCCGGCCAGCTCGCCGGCGGGTACGAGCGCGGGGTGGCGGGCGACGTGACGCGAGCGGTGAGCGCGGCGGCGTGCGAGCTCTCCGAGGACCTGGGCCTGGCGGCCATCCTCACCGCGACGGAGTCGGGTGCGACGGCGCGGGCGGTTGCCGCCCAACGCCCCTCGACCCGCATCGTCGCCGTGACCCCGCGGGAGGAGGTAGGCCGACGGCTCGCGCTCGTGTGGGGCGTGACGCCGATCGTGATGGAGTTCCCGGACACCTTCGACCGGATGCTCGAGCGATCGGTCGAGGCGGCGCGCGACGCGGGGCTGGTCGCCTCCGGGCAGTCGGTGGCGATCACGGGCGGACTTGCTTTGAGGCGTGTCGGCACGACCGACTCGATCCAGGTCCGCCGCGTGCCCTGACAGGCCCTTCGGAGCGCCCACCTGCGGCGTTCGGGATAAACCTTGACTTCAGCTGTAGTCTTCCGGCCCAGGCCTCTTGTGGTAACATCCTGGGCGGCGGAACGGCCGCCGAACATGCAGCCTGCCCACAGGACTCCATGAAGCGCTCGTCTTCACACAGGTCGCGCTCCGGGGCTGCGACGAACGGCCGGGTCTCCTCGCCGCGTGGGCGCTCGACGCCGCGTGCGGGCGGCCGCGGTCGTCCGTCCTCGCGTCGCGCCCCGGCGTCCCGTGCCGGAGGCGGCCCCGCTCGCCGACCCCTGTCATGGCCCGTGTGCGTCGCCGCCGTGCTCGCCCTGGCGCTGTGGGCGTTCTATCCGGCGGCGCGGGTGGACTACCGGGAGCAGCGCGAGAAGGCCCGCCTCGAGCAGGAGCTCGCGCGGCTCAAGGAGCGGAACACCGACCTGCGCGCGCAGGTGGACAGGCTCAAGACCCCCGAGGGCGTGGAGGAGCTCGCGCGGAGGAACCTCGGCTACGTCGCGCCCGGCGAGCACGTCTACGTGGTGAGCGAGACGGCGGAGCCCACCGCGCCCGTGGCGCCCCTCGCCGAGGAGCGGCGCTCCACGCTCGGGCAGCGGATCCTCGACTACGTCTTCGCGGTCGAATGAGCGGCCGGGACGACGTGCTCGTACGGAGCCAGATCGGCCGCGCCCCGCGCCGGCCGTGGCGCGTCGCCGTGCGCTGCCGGTTCGGGTACCCCCAGGTCATAGCGACGCCGTCCGTGTTGGAGGACGGCTCCCCGTTCCCCACCTTGTACTGGTTGACCTGCCCGTATCTCGCCCGAGCCGCCTCCGACCAGGAGTCGGCGGGCGGAGTCGCGCGCGAGGCCGGCGTCCTGGCGGCGGACCGGGCGCTCGCGACGGCGATGCGCGCGGCCGACGCCGTCTACCGGACGCGCCGCGCGGAGGAGAGCGGGGGGTCCGACGCGTGCGAGGACGTCGGCATCGCGGGACAGCGCGACCCGCTGGCGACGAAGTGCCTGCACGCGCATGCCGCCGCCGCGCTCGCGGGCGTCGTCGACCCCGTCGGCCGGCGAGTGCTCCGGCCTTGCGGCGCGTGCTGTGAGGATGACGAGTGCGCCGCGCTCCGTCACCCGCGTCCGTGGGGGGCGCGATGAGGGTCGCGGCCATCGACGTCGGCACCGTGACCACCCGGCTGCTCGTCGCCGACGTCACGGAGGGGCCGGACGGCGTCTCGCTGGTTCGCGAGGTGCTGCGCGACCTGGAGATCACCCACCTCGGGGAAGGCCTCGAGGCGACGGGGCGTCTGTCCGATGCCGGCATGCGCCGGGTGGCGGCTGCGGTGCGCCGTTTCGCCGGCGGCGCCCGGGTGGCCGGGGCGGAACGCGTGGCCGCGGTGGCGACCTCGGCGTGCCGGGACGCGGCCAACACGGCCGAGCTCCTGGAGATGCTCGCCGAGGCCGGAGCGCAGGCCGAGGTGGTGTCCGGGGAGCGGGAGGCGCGCCTGTCGTTCCTCGGCGCGGCATACTCGCTCACCGGCGACGGGCTTCTGGTCGCGGACCTCGGCGGCGGGTCGACGGAGCTCATCCTCGGCCACGCGCACGTGCGCGGCGTGCCGGAGGTGGAGGCGGCGCGCTCCTACGACGTGGGCTCCAGGCGCATGACCGAGCGCGTGCTGGTGACGCACCCGCCGGCTCCCGAGGCGCTGGAGCGGGCGCGGGAGTGGGCGCTCGCCGAGATGCGGCCGTTCTTCGACGAGACCCCCGGCACTCCCAGGGTGCTCGTCTCGCTCGCGGGCACGGCGACGACGCTCTCGGCGATCCATCACGGGATGACCGTCTACGACCCGGAGCGGGTGCACGGCTCGGTGCTGACCTCCGAGGACCTCGACGCGCTCCTCGAGCGGCTGGCGCCTCTGACTCTCGAGGAGTTGCGGGAGGTGCCCGGGCTGCATCCGGGTCGCGCGAGCGTCATAGTCGCCGGGGCGGTCGTGCTGAGCGCGGTGCTGGAGCTCTCCGGGCTTCCCTCGACTGTCGTGAGCGAGCACGACATACTGTACGGGATCGCGCTGGATGCGTACTCCGCCCGGGAGCGGCCATGAGCGTCCGGAGGACGGGCCGTACGGCATCCGGCGGGGCCGGCGGGCCGGCCGGCGGAGGGTCGCGCGGCGGTGTATCCGAATCGGCACAGGAGGGGGCCTTAAAAGCCCCTGGCCGCAAGGCTTGTGGGTTCGACTCCCACCACCGCCACCACCGCGACGGGTCGCGCGGGTGCGGCCGAGGGAGGACGGCCGAGCGAGGCCACGGAAGGGGGTCGGTGCATGGACGGTGACGGTCCGGCCCGGCTCTACCAGGCCTTCGTCGACCAGGATCCCGCCGCCGCGATCGAGGTGATCGAGCGGGCGCGCTCGGGCGGGCTGTCCCAGCAGACGCTCTTCGACTCGCTGTACGCCCCCGCGATGGCGCTGCTGGGGGGCGCATGGGCCTCCGGCGCCGTCGACGAGGTCGCCTTCGCGCAGGCCGCGGTCGTCGCCGAGCAGATCGGCTCCTTCGTCATCCCGCCCGCCTCCGCCGCGGACACCGGGCTCACGGTCCTCATCGGCGTGATGCAGCGTGACGCGCACTCGGTGGGCAAGAACGTGATCGCCGCGGCTCTGAAGGAGGCGGGACACCGGGTCGTCGACCTCGGCGTGGACGTCCGGCCGGCGGAGTTCCTGGAGCGAGTGGAGGAGACGGGCGCGCGGATCGTGTTCGTCTGCGCCGAGACGGGCGCGACCGCGCGCGCCGTCGCCCGCGTACGCGACATGCTGACCGCCGGAGGGCATCCCGACGTCGTCCTGCTCGTCTCGGGAGGGCCGTTCGAAGCCGATCCCGCGCTGGCGCGCGATGCGGGAGCGAACGGCGTCGCGCGCGGGGCCGAGAGCGCTCTTCGGCTGGTCTCCCGGGTGGGCGATGAGCTGCTCGGGCGGGAGGGCTAGGTGCCTCAGCGGTCTCGACAGGTGCTCGTCGCCGAGGGGCTGGCCCGGCAGGGTCAGCTCCAGCCGGCGGTGGAGGCGTGCTACGAGGCGTTGCGCATCGACGAGGGCGAGCCGTTCGCTCACGCGCTGCTGGCCGAGCTCATGCTCGCGGGCGACTTCTACGAGCGCGCCGTCCACGAGGCCACCCTCGCGATAGAGGTCGACCCGGGCTGCGCGCCTGCGTATCTTGCGCTCGGCCTGGCCTACGACCGGCGCGGCGGGATGTGGGACCAGTCGATCCTGGTCTGGCACGAGCTCGCCGAGGTCGTCCCGGACCTGGTCACCGCGCACGTGCAGCTCGGCGAGGCGCTCGCGGCGTCGGGCTTCGAGGAAGAGGCGATCGAGAGCTGGCGGCGCGCGCTCGAGCTGGACCCTGCCGAGCCCAGGGCCATGTACGACCTGGCGGTCGCGGCGCTCAAGAGGGAGGGGATGGCCACCGCGCTCCCGGGCTTCCGCAAGGCCGGCGAGCTCGACCCCTCCGCCGACGAGCTGTTCTTCTGGCTCTCCGGCGTCCAGGAGAACGACGAGGCCGCTCCGAGCCCCTCCGAGGTGGCGCCGGATCGCGACAGCCGGCTGCGCGCGGCGCGGGAGCTCGCCTACGAGGAGGACCTCTTCTTCGCCATGGAGCTTGTGCGGGCGATCCTCGGCCAGGGCCCGGACGACGCCGAGACGCTCGCGCTGGCGGCGTACGCCTACCTGAAGCAGGAGGCCGTGAACGAGGCGGTCGCTTGCGCGCTCCGCGCGCTGGCGATCGACGCCGCGGAGCGCACGGCGCTGTACTGCCTCGGCGTGGCGTTCTCCAAGCGCACGGGGCTCAACAAGCACGCCTCGCGGGTGTTCGCCTCGCTGGCCAGGGCGGCCGAGGAGCACCCGCTGCCGCACGTGCTCTACGCCGAGTCGCTGCTCGGCCTGCAGCGCTACGCGGCGGCCAAGCAGGCCTACCGGACCGCGGTGGCGCTCGACCCGGCGTGCGTGAGGGCCCGCTTCGGGCTCGCCGCCGTGTACGTCACCGAGGGCCGGCACGCTCAGGCCGAGTGGGAGATCCGCCGGGCGGCCTACTACGACACGAAGCGTCAGGGGCTGTTCTGGCGGCTGTACGACGACTACGCCGAGGGGGGGTCGTAGGGGTCATGCCGAGGAAGCCCCCGAGCCGCGGCGGGTCCGAGCCCGCGAGCGGGCGCCGCGCGGAGCCGAGTCCGGGCGCCTCACCCCACGCCGGCGCTCCGCCCGCCAGGCACTCCGCGCCCGCCGCTCCCGAACCGTCGGCATCCGTCCGCGAGGCCCCGAAGCGTGCGAGGGCGCCCCGGCGCAACCCCCTCTTCCCGATCGGAGTGGCGTACTACCCGCTCGACTCCGAGACGTCCGGCCCGGCGGACTGGTACGCGGGCGACGTGGGGGCGGACCTCGGCGCGTTCGCCGAGGCGCGCATGTCGCTCGTTCGCGTCTTCCTCTCGTGGCGGGTGCTCGAGCCGCAGGTCGGACAGTACAACGAGGAAGCTCACGAGCGCTTGGACGCGCTCGTGGCGGCGGCGAGGGCGAACCGCCTGCAGCTCATCGTGACCCTGTTCGCCGACGACCGCCTCGCCGAGCTCACCGAGGTGCTCTGGGGCACGCGACGCGACCCCCGCACAGACCAGTACCTCATCGGGCGCGAGGTCGCGCTCGTCCAGCGCATCGTGAACCGGTACCGCTCGGAGCGCGCGATCTTCGCCTGGGACCTGGCGAACGAGGCGTTCGCCTCGGGGTTCGCCTCGGCGGAGGAGCTGGAGGCCTGGGCGGCCAAGATGAGGGAGGCGATCCGCGACGTCGACGCGGAGCGGCCGGTCACCCTCTCCGTGGATCCGGAGACCCTCTTCCATGGGACCGGCGTCGACCCGCGCGAGGCGCTGGGCGACTGCGAGTTCGTCGTCAGTCACGTCACCGCCGAATACCGCGCGTACGCGGCGGAAGGGCCGGTCACGTCGGGGCCGGCGACGTACCTCGACTCCTTCCTGCTGCGAGCGGCGGGCGGGCACGTGCCGGTGCTGCTGGACGACGTCGGCGTCGCCTCGCTGGACTTCTCGCCTGCCGAGGAGGCCTCCTACGTCCGCACGGTGCTGTACTCTGCGCTGATGAACCGCGCCGCCGGTGTGGTCCTGCGCCGCCACCGCGACTTGGACACCGAGCGCCGGGAGCCCTACTTCCGGGATCCGTTCGAGGTGCTCGTGGGCGTGGCGGATACCGACGGCGTTCCCAAGCCGTCCCTCGGCGAGGTGCGCGATTTCGCCCGGCTCGTGGCCCGCGTCGACCTGCGGACCCACTCCCTTGCGCCGGAGCGCACCGCCGTCGTCGTGCCGGGCGAGCGCTACGCGTCCCTGCCCCGCCTGGCCGGGCTCTTCGACCCGCGCGCGTGCCTGCAGTCCTACACGTCCGCGAAGGAGGCCCACCTCCCCGTGACCGTGGTAGGGGAGACCGAGGAGTTCGGCGCGTACTCGGTCCTCGTCGTGCCCTCGGCCTTCGACTTGGAGGGCGAGACGTGGGATCGCCTGGCCGGCTTCGTGCAAGGCGGCGGGTCGGTCGTGCTCTCCTACGGGGGCGGCGACGCGCACCCCGCCCTCCGTGAGATCTTCGGCGTCGAGTTCCTCGGCGACCACGGGCCGCGGCGGACGCTGTCGTGCCGCGTGGCGCAAGCCGACGTGCTCGGCCGGCTCGCCTCGTTCGACGCCAAGCTCGACATCCCGGCCTTCGCGCTCCTCGGACACGGCGGCGCGACGGTGGTCGCCACGGACGCGACCGGCTCGCCGCTCCTCACCGTGCACCAGTACGGCCAGGGTCGCGCGGCGCTCATCGCCGCGCCGGTCGAGAGGGCTCTGGCCCAGGGCGACGCCTGGGTCGCGCCGGCGGCGGTGCGCGCGATGCTGCGAGGGGTCTACGGTGCCGTGGCGGCGGGGGCGGGCTGCGGCGCGCAGGTGGGCTGCGACGTGCCCGAGGTGGAGGTCGCGCTGTTCGCGGGGGAAGAGGACGGCGTGCTGCTGCTGCTCAACCACTCGCCTGAGAAGGTCACGGCCCAGCTGACCTTCGACCAGGCCGTCGCGACGGTCGAGGACGTCCGCGGCGGGACGCCGGTGACCGTCGGCGGGACGAGCTTCGGCGCGCCCTTGACGGCGAACGGGGCTAACGCGTTACGGTTGCGCTACGCGAGGTGACGGCGCGGGGGGCGGCCGGCGCGTCCCGGAGGGGGCGCAGAGAGGGGGCCGCGGGATGCCGGACACGAGTAGCGGCCGCAGGAGAGTCGAGGGGGCGGGGAGATGAGCGAGCGGCCGGGGCAGACGGATCATCTGCTCCAGTCCTGGATCGACCTCGGGGAGGCCGTGGAGCGGCACTCCGAGATACGGAGGCTGTTGTTCGACCCGGTCACCGGTCTGCCGACCACTCCTCTGCTCTTCCCGCGCATCCAGGTGCTGCTCGAGGAGCGCGGCGAGGTCTCTCTGCTGTGCCTGAACGTCGTGCGCTACAGCAAGATCGAGGAGATCTACGGCTGGGAGGTCTTCGACGACGTGATGCGCGAGACGGCCCAGGCGCTCGAGTCCATCACCGGTGTGGACCTCCGCGACAGCGACATCATCGCCGAGCTGATGATCTCGGGGAACTCGTTCGTGGTGGTGCTCTCGCCCCCCCGCAACACGCTGCACGCCGCCGACGAGGCGCTCGAGGCGCTGTGTGCGCGTGTCGAGTCGCGCATCCGCGAGATCCTCGGCGAGAGGCTGGAGCCGGCGCTGTACCGCAAGTTCGGCTGCTATGTGGGCGCGTCGAAGATCCTCCGGGACCACAGCGTCCGGCTCGAGCGGCTCGTGCACGACGGCCTCGAGCGGGCGCTCGCCGCCTCGGCCCGCCGCGAGGCCGACGACGGGCAGCGGCGCGTGGAGGCGTTGCGCGACATCATCGCCGCCGAGGAGGTCCGGACGCTCGTCCACCCCGTCGTGCGCCTGGACGACCTGTCGGTCATCGGCTACGAGGCGCTCTCCCGAGGACCCGAGGGCGGCGAGTTCGAGCGGCCTGACAAGCTGTTCGGCGTGGCCTACGACGCCGACCTCGTCTTCAAGCTCGAACGCCTGTGCCGCAAGAAGTCGCTCGAGACCGCCCGCCGGCTCCCCGAGGAGCGCCTGCTGTTCCTCAACATCGAGCCGGAGGCGGTCTCCGACCCCGAGCTGCGCGAGATGGTCTTCTCGACGCTGCTCGCCGACGTGGGGATGACGCCGGAGCGGGTCGTGCTCGAGATCACGGAGCGCTGCGCGATCGACGACTTCCGCGCGTTCCGCGCCACGCTCGAGTACCTGCGCGCCATCGGCTTCCCGGTGGCGGTGGACGACGGGGGAGCGGGCTACGGCTCGCTGCAGTGCCTAGCGGAGGTGCGGCCCGAATGGCTCAAGATCGACATGTCGCTCGTGAGAGGCATCGACGGCGACGAGATGCGCGAGAGCCTCGTCGCCAGCCTCGCCGCCTTCTGCGACCGCGTGGGCGTGCATGTGGTCGCGGAGGGCATCGAGACGGAAGAGGAACTGGCGAAACTGCGGGAGCTCGGCGTCGAGTTCGGGCAGGGGTTCCTCTTCAGCCTGCCCTGTGAGCCGTATCCTGAGGACGCCGCTGTCACGGCGTTCCGAGACGGCGGAGGGGCCGGCAGCGCGGCGTGAGGTCGTCCTTCGGCGGCGCGCGCCGGCGTCGTCGTCCCCCGGACGGCCGGGCACGGCCGTCCTCCCCGGCGGCGCTCCTCCTCGGTCCCGCGGCCCGCCGGTCTCCACATCGCATAAGCATCTCTTATATACTGTCTCGTGCTTCTCGATGATGGAGTGTCGTCGATCGAACGGGAGCCGCACGTGGCGGACAGCGAGCGCATCCGGCTGACGCAGATGTCGTCCAAGTCGGGTTGAGCGGCCAAGTGGGGTCCGGAGGACCTCCGCGCGATACTGGAGCGCCTCGAGCCGGCGGGTGGCGAGGAGCTGCTGGTCGGTTTCGAGACCGCCGACGACGCAGCCGTCTACCTGCTCGGGGAGACCGCCGTCCTGCTCACGGTCGACTTCTTCACCGCCATGGTCGACGACCCGTACGACTTCGGACGCATCACGGCCGCCAACGCCCTCTCCGACATCTACGCCATGGGCGGCCGGCCGCTGACCGCCATGAACCTGCTCGCCTTCCCGTGCAAGACCGACCCCGAGGTCGTCGCGGCCGTCCTGCGCGGAGGCGCGGACACCTGCGCGAAGGCCGGGGCGCTGGTCGTCGGCGGGCACACGATCGACGACAAGGAGCCCAAGTACGGGCTGTCGGTGATGGGCGTCGCG
Organism: Coriobacteriia bacterium; assembly: GCA_014859305.1. Taxonomy (NCBI): domain Bacteria; kingdom Bacillati; phylum Actinomycetota; class Coriobacteriia; species Coriobacteriia bacterium. The sequence continues at coordinate 3,843 of JACUUM010000041.1, read as the reverse complement.
GACCCGGACCGCGTCGTGCGCAACGTCGGCGCGCGCCCCGGCGACGACCTCGTGCTCACCAAGCGCGTCGGCGTCGGCATCATGAACACCGCGCTCAAGGCGGGCCTGGAGACCGAGGAGAGCCTGCGCGGCGTCATCGAGTCGATGGCCTCGCTCAACAAGGCCGCCTCCGAGGCGATGGTGGAGGTCGGCGTGAGCGCGGCGACGGACGTGACCGGCTTCGGGCTGCTGGGCCACCTGCACGAGATGGCATCCGGGAGCGAGGTGGCCGCCGAGCTCGACCTGGACGCCGTGCCGGTCTTCGAGGGCGCGCTGGGCTACGCGCTCGAGAAGGTCCGTCCCGGGCGCACGGCGGACGTGGTGGCGTCTCTGGAGGAACGCGTCGAGTGGGGGCCGGCCGACGAGGCCTGGCGCGACGTGCTCTGCGACCCGCAGACCAGCGGCGGGCTGCTGATGGCGGTCCCGCGGCAGCGTACGGCGCTTCTGCTCGACGCGCTGCGGACGCGCGGCGAGGAGGGGCGCGTGGTGGGGCGCATGGTCGCAGGCGAGGTGGGGCGGATCCGGGTGCTGTGACGTCGCGGGAGCGGCGCGGACGAAAGGCTGCGAGATGTTCATGCTGCTCGTGACGGGCGACCGCATCGGGCGGGGCGACGAGGAGCTCGGCGCGCTGCTGATGAAGAACTTCCTGTACTCGCTGGCCCGTGCCGAGACCAAGCCGGACCTGGTGGGCTTCATGAACGCCGGGGTGAGACTGACGTGCGAGGGCTCCCAGTCCCTCGACGACCTGCGGCTGCTCGCGAAGCAGGGCGTCTCGGTGAGATCGTGCGGCACCTGCCTGGACTACCTCCGGTTGAAGGACTCGCTCGCCGTCGGCGAGGTAGGGACGATGTCCGACACCGTCGCTGCCGCGGCGGCAGCCGGCAAGGTGATCACCGTCGGGTAGCAGAGCCCGCTGCGTCCGCATCCGCTCCGCGCGCCTCCTCCTCGGATAGAATGGGTGGCATGGACGTTCAGGCCAGGCTGCGGCAGCTCCCCAAGGTCGACGAGGCCCTCAAGCACCCGCGCGTCGTCGCGATGCTCGAGGCCGCGCCCAGGGCGCTTGTGGTGGAGGCGCTTCGCGAGGCGATCGAGGCCTCGCGCGAGCGGCTGCTCGCCGACGAGGACGCCCGGCACTCCGAGGAGCTGCTGCTGGCGGAAGCCGAGGCGCGTCTGGCCGGCAAGACCCGGCCCAGCCTGCGCCGCGCGATCAACGCGACGGGCATCGTGATCCACACCAACCTCGGCCGCTCCCCCCTGGCGCCGGAGGCGGCCGAGGCGGCCGCGGAAGCCGCCGTGGGCTACTCGACGCTGGAGTACGACGCGGAGACCGGCGAACGCGGCAGCCGCCACGTGCACGTGGAGGAGCTGCTCAAGCGCGCGAGCGGCGCCGAGGCGGCCATGGCGGTCAACAACAACGCCGCCGCAGTGCTGCTGGCCATCGCGGCGCTCGCTCGTGGCAAGGAGGCGGTCGTCAGCCGCGGTCAGCTCGTGGAGATCGGCGGCTCCTTCCGCATCCCCGACATCATGCGGGAGTCCGGCGCGACCATGGTCGAGGTCGGCACGACCAACAAGACCCACCTGCGCGACTACGAGGAGGCGCTCACCGACCGCACGGGGTTGCTGCTGAAGGTCCACTCCAGCAACTTCCGCGTCGTCGGCTTCACGGAGGAGGTCTCGCTCGCCGAACTCGTCGCGCTGGGCGCGCAGCACGGCGTGCCGGTCTACGAGGACCAGGGGTCCGGCGTGCTGGTGGACCTGCGCGGCTGGGGGCTGCCCTACGAGCCGACCGTGCGCGAGAGCGTGGAGGCCGGGGCGGACGTGGTGAGCTGCTCCGGGGACAAGCTCCTCGGCGGGCCGCAGGCGGGTATCCTGGTAGGCAAGTGGCACGTGATCGCCAAGCTGAAGAAGCACCCGCTGGCCCGCGCGCTGCGGCTGGACAAGATGACGCTCGCCGCTCTGGAGGCGACCTTGCGCACCTACGCCGAACCCGAGCTCGCCGCGGTCCGGATCCCGACCCTGCGCATGCTCACCACGCCGGTCGAGGAGATCCGCGCCCGCGCCGAGCGCCTGGCCGCGCTCGTGGCCGAGCACGCGCCCGGAGCCTTCGCCGCCGAGGTGGTGCCCGAGGTCTCGCGCGCCGGCGGCGGCGCGCTGCCGATGGCCGACATCGCCACCCACGTGCTGGCGCTGCGACCGCTGCACGGCACCGAGGTCGAGATCGAGGAGCGTCTGCGGCGGCGCGAGGTGCCGGTCGTCGTGCGTGTCAAGGAGGACAGGCTGCTGCTCGACCCGCGCACGCTCACCGAGGCCGAGGAGCGCGAGGTGGCTCTCGCCCTGGCCGAGGCGGTGCCGGGGCCGGGAGGGTAGATGGCGGCCTCGCTCGTCCTCGGCACGGCCGGGCACATCGACCACGGGAAGTCCACCCTCGTCAAGGCGCTGACCGGGGTGGACCCGGACAGGCTGCCCGCCGAGAAGGAGCGCGGAGTCACCATCGAGCTGGGCTTCGCGGAGCTCGAGCTGCCCAGCGGGCGGCGCATGGGCGTCGTCGACGTGCCGGGGCACGAGCGCTTCGTGCGGCAGATGGTCGCCGGGGCGACCGGCATCGACGTGGTGCTGCTGGTGGTCGCCGCCGACGACGGGGTCATGCCCCAGACGCGCGAGCACCTCGCGATCATCGACCTGCTCGGCATCCCGAAGGGCGTCGTCGCGCTGACCAAGGCCGACCTGGCCGAGCCGGAATGGATCGCGCTCGTCGCCGAGGAGGTCGAGTCCCTCCTGGAGGGCACGAGCATCGCCGGGGCGCCCGTCGTACCCGTCTCGGCGCGCACCGGCGAGGGGCTGCCCGGACTGCTGGCCGCGCTGGACGAGGTCGCAGCCTCCGCCGAAGCGCGCAGGAGCAGCCTGCCGTTCCGGCTGCCGGTGGACAGGGTGTTCACGATCGCGGGCGCGGGCACCGTGGTCACCGGAACGCTGTGGTCCGGCACGGTCCGGCGGGACGAGTCGGCGGAGCTGCTGCCTTCTCGCGCCAAGGCGCGGGTGCGCTCGGTGCAGGTCCACTCCCGCTCGGTGGAGGAGGCGCACGCCGGACAGCGCGTCGCGCTCAACCTCGCCGGCCTGGACAAGGCCGACGTCGCGCGAGGGGACGTGGTCGCCGCGCCGGGGACGCTGACCGTCACGGACCGGTTCGACGCGCGCTTCACCTATCTCCCCTCCGAGGAGAAGCCCTTCGAGACGGGCACCCGCGTGCACGTGCACCACGGCACGCGGGAGGTCCTCGGGAGGGTCCTGCTCATGGAGGCGGATGCGCTCCGGCCCGGAGAGAGCGGGTACGCGCAGTTCCGGCTGGAGGAGCCGCTGGCGCCGCGCTACGACGACCGCTTCATCGTCCGCAGCTACTCCCCGATGTTCACCATCGGCGGAGGGGTGGTGCTCGACGTGCTGCCGCCGCGCCGCTCCGCACTGAAGCCGCACGAGCGGGCGCTGCTCGACGCGATGCTCGCCCACGACCTGGCTGCCGCCTCCGAGGGCCTCCTCGCCGCCCGCGCGATGCCGATGACCGCGGCGGAGGTCGCCGCCGCGCTCGGCGTCCCGCTCGCCGAGGTCGCCGGCAGGCTCGACGCCGCCGGTCTGGCGCGTCTCGACGCCGGCGGCGAGAGGTACTTCGTGGCGCCCGCGGCACTGGACGCGCTCACCGCGGCCGTCGAGCGCGAGCTGCTGGCGTTCCACGGCGCCGAGCCCAGGGCCACCGGCATCGCCCTGGCCGCGCTGCGCGACCGCGTGGACCGGCACCTCGGCCTCAAGCTA
>JACUUM010000040.1 GCA_014859305.1 Coriobacteriia bacterium | reverse complement strand
TTATTGGGAGGCGCTTCGCTCGTGGTCCTCGGCCTTCCGGCGCTCGAGGGTGCGCCGTCGCGGGCCTGCGGAGTGCTCGCTGCGGCCTCCCGATGCCGCCCGGGCCCTCCTCGGAGGGTCACCGCATGAGACGAACCCGCGTCAAGATCTGCGGCCTGACGGACCCGGCCGATGCGGCGGCGGCCGTGCGCGCGGGGGCCGACGCGGTCGGCGTCGTGCTCGCCGACGGCCCTCGCCGGCTCACGCTGGACGCCGCCGAACGGGTGCTGGCCGAGGTCCCCCCGATGGTCGCCCGCGTCGGCGTGTTCGTGGACGCTCCGGAGGCGCTGGTCGCCGAAGCCGTGCGGCGGCTCGGGCTCACCGCCGTCCAGTTCCACGGGGCCGAGCCGCCCGAGGCGTGCGCGAGCTGCGTCGCGCCCGTGATCAAGGCGTTCCGCGTGCGGGAGGGCTTCTCGGCGCACGGGATCGACCCGTACCGGCGATCGGCGGCCGCCGTGCTGCTCGACACGTTCGTCGAGGGGGTCGCCGGCGGCACGGGCAGGACGTTTCCCTGGGAGCGCTTCCGCGACTCGCTTCCGGAAGGGCTGCCGGTGATAGTGGCCGGCGGGCTCGATCCGGTGAACGTAGGCTCGGCGGTGCGTGCTCTGCGGCCCTACGCCGTCGACGTGTCCTCGGGTGTGGAGGAGCTGCCCGGGGCGAAGGACCACGTCAAGGTCGAGGCGTTCGTGGCGGCCGTTCGCAACGCCGACTCGGAGATGCGGAGGGCGCGCGCGTGAGTGCCGGGCCGACAGGAGGAGGCGGCGGGCGCCGGGAGCCTTCCGGGGCCTACCCGTACCCCGACGAGCGCGGCTTCTACGGGGCGTACGGCGGGGCGTTCGTCCCGGAGACCGTGATGCCCGCGCTCGCCGCGCTCGCCTCGGGGTTCCGAGAGGCGTGGGCCGACCCCGCCTTCCGCGGCGAGCTGGATGCGCTGCTGCGCGACTACGTCGGCCGCCCGACGCCGCTGTACATGGCGCGGCGCCTCGCGGCGGAGACCGGGCTCGCGCACGTGCTGCTCAAGCGCGAGGACCTCGCCCACACCGGCGCGCACAAGGTGAACAACACCCTCGGCCAGTGCCTGCTCGCGCATCGCATGGGCAAGCGGCGCGTGATCGCCGAGACGGGCGCCGGACAGCACGGAGTGGCGACCGCCACCACCGCCGCGCTGCTGGGCTTGGAGTGCTCGGTCTTCATGGGCGTGGAGGACATCCGGCGCCAGGCCCTCAACGTCTACAAGATGCGGCTGCTCGGGGCCGAGGTCGTCCCGGTCTCCGATGGGGCCGGGACGCTCGCGAACGCCGTCACCGCGGCCCTGCGGCACTGGGTGGAGCGCGTCGAGGATACCTTCTACGTGCTGGGCAGCGCGCTGGGCCCGCATCCCTACCCCTTGATCGTCCGCGAGCTGCAGTCGGTGATCGGCGAGGAGATCCTCCAGCAGCTCGCCGAGCGCGGCATGACGGTGCGCGACGTCGACGCGGTGGCGGCCTGCGTCGGCGGCGGCAGCAACGCCATCGGGACCTTCCACCCCTTCCTGCGCGAGGTCCCCGTCGGGGAGCGTCCGCTGCTGGTGGGCGCCGAGGCCGGCGGCGAAGGTGTCGACACGCCCAGGCACGGTGCGTCGATGACCCGCGGGGAGCCCGGCGTGCTGCACGGGCACTACAGCTACCTGCTCCAGGACGAGGCCGGCAACCCCCTCGAGGCCCATTCGATCTCGGCGGGGCTCGACTACCCTGGGGTGGGACCCGAGCACGCGTACCTGCGCGACGCCGGACTCGTGCGCTACGAGCCGGTGACCGACGCCGAGGCGCTGGAGGCCTTCGCGCTGCTGTGCCGCACCGAGGGCATCATCCCGGCGGTCGAGTCGAGTCACGCGCTGGCGCTCCTGCCGAGGCTGGCCGAGGAGCTCGGTCCGCGTGCTACCGTCGTCGTCACCGTGTCGGGGCGCGGCGACAAGGACATCGATGTGGTGAGGGAGGCGGGACTCGGTGCCGACTGATGCCGCCGAAGCCCGGCGCGCGGGAGGGGCAGGGGCGCCGGGCGGGCTGCGCCGCGGCTTCCCCGCCGGGCGCGCGGCCCTCGTGACCTACCTCATGGCCGGCTACCCGGACCGGGAGCGCTCGCTGGCCGCGTTGCGGGCGGCGGCGGCTGCCGGGGCCGACGTCGTCGAGATCGGCGTGCCCTTCTCCGACCCGCTGGCCGACGGCCCCGTGATCCAGCAGGCGGCCGAAGAGGCGCGCCGGGCCGCGGGAGGGCCCTTCGGCCTCGCGGAGACGATAGCGCTCGCGGCGGAGTTCCTCGGCGAGGAGGGCTGCGACGGACCGCCCGTGGCTCTGATGACCTACCTCAACCCGATGCTGCGCCTCGGCCTTGCCGAGACGGCGCGAAGGGCGGTCGCGGCAGGCGTGTCGGGCTTCATCGTCCCCGACATGCCCTTCGACGCCGCGGGCATGTGGCTGGAGGCGGCCGAGGGGCTGGACACCGTCCTCCTCGCCGCGCCGACCTCCACGCCGGAGCGGCTGGCGCGCATAGGGGCGGAGTCGAGCGGCTTCGTGTACTGCGTGTCCTCCCTGGGGGTGACCGGGGAGCGGAGCGAGCTGTCCGAGGAGCTCGCCGGCTACGTGCGGCGCGTGAAGGCCGCCACCGACCTCCCCGTCGCGGTCGGCTTCGGCGTCGGGACGCCGGACCAGGCGTGCGCGGTGGCGCGGGTCGCCGACGGGGTGGTCGTCGGCTCCGCGATCGTCCGCCTCCAGGAGGACGCCGCCGCGGTGGCCGCCTTCGTGGGCTCGCTGGCCGAGGCGGTGCGCGGCGCGCGACAGCGGTGCCCGTAGCGCGTGGCGGGAACGCGGTGCTCCTCGCCGGCGGTCCCTCCTCAGGCCATGAGCGCCTGCAACACGATGTGGTACGTCACGAGCAGCAGCATCCCGGCGAGGATCGCCAGGGTGGCTTCGAGCACGCGCCGGTAGCGCCGCAGCCGCCACAGGCCCCCCGCCACGGCGCAGGTGATCCCCATCTTCACCGCTGCCGCGAGCCTCACGTCGGCGGCGAGGAGCGAGGCCATCACCGGGTTGGCCTCTTCGGCGCCGCGCGCCAGAGCCTTGACCGTGAACAGCATGTCGAGCGCGCTCAGGGCGGTGACGAGCGAGAGAAGCAGTCCCAGGCGCCAGGGCTCGGCGCGCAGGAGCCTGAGCGCCCGCTCCGCGAACCTGGCCGCGGGGTGGCCCCTTTGCGGTACCCGCCGGTCGAACCCGGTCCTGCGCTCGGGATAGTGCAGCCGGTCGGCGCCGGAGCGGCGGTCGCGGTGCCGCCGGTCCCCCTCGAGCACGATGAACGTCCGCTTGCGCTTGCACGCCTGCACGTCCGGTCCTCCCTCCTGCCCTCGGCCCTTCGGCCAGCCCTGTGCGCGGCCTCCTCCTTCACCTCGGCTTCCTTACCCTGGCTCCCGGCGAGGGAAACGCCTGCCCCCCGAGGACCGCCCGCTCATCCGGAGGCGGTCACGTCGCGCAGCGCCTGCCGCACGTGGGGCCGGTACTCGGCGCGCACCGACCGCTCCAGGTCCGCGAGCATCGCGCCGAGCCGCTCGCGGACCTGCGGCGCATCGCCGCCGTAACGGGCGATCTCCTCGACCGAGAGCTGCAGGTACTCCGGGAAGACCCTGACGGGCACGATCAGCCTCGGCTCGCCCGCGTCGTCGCAGAGCACTCCCGAGGGGGCGCGCTTCTCGCCGAGGCGCCGAAGCAGCGCGTGCAGCCTGTCTATCGCGTTCACGGCCGACGTCGGGTCGTTGAGGCTGGGCGACAGCGCCCGGATGGCGATGTCGACGAGCTGCCGGAACCCGTACGCGGCGTCCTGTTCCAGCGTGCGTTCGTCGTCCAGCGTGACGTAGTCGCCCAGCTCGGGTTCGTGGTCGACGACGGCGCCGTGCACGCGCAGCACCGGGGCGCCCTGCGGCACGAAGGAACCGACGCGCGCCACGAGCTGGATGACCGCGTCGGCCCGGGCGGCGGCCCGGACGAGCCGCTCCACGTCGACGTTGACGACGTATCCCGCACGAGGCGCCGCGACCTCGCGCGCGCCGCCCGCGGGAACCGCGGGAGGACCCCGAAGCTCCGCCTCCTCGCCGTAGAGCTCCTCGATCAGCGAGGCGGTCTCCTTCTCGATGGAGGCCGTGATGCTCGTGATCCTGATCCTCTGGGCGATGTGGTGGATGTAGTAGACGAACAGCCCGAGGCTGACCAGCACCATCACGAAGGCGGCTCCGACCGTGAGCCCGGGCACGAACTCCTCGCGGCCGGGGCCCTCCTGGCGGACGGCCAGCAGGCCCGCGAGCGCGAACGCGAACGTCCCGAGGAAGACGCCGAGGGCGAGCTTGCTGGGGCGGTCGCGAAGGAAGGAGCGCAACGTCCTCGGCGAGTACTGCGAGCTGGCGAGCTGCAGGACCAGGATGGTGATGGAGAACACGAGACCGGTGAGCGTGAGCATCGAGCCCGCGATCGTCTCGAGGATGGCGCGGGCCGACTCGGGACCTCCCCCGAACGCCAGCAACAAGCGCTTCCACTCGGGCGACAGGCTCAGGACCTGGTCCAGCCGGAACAGGAGCACCGCCGCGACGAGGCTGGCCAAGACCAGGATCGCCGGGACGAACCACAGGCTCGTGCGCAGCCGCTCGCGCAGGTGCTGCAGCACGTGCACGTCCATGTGCCGTCTCCGCCTCCCCCGCGACCTCTTGCCGGCGCCGGTCACACTGCCCCGTGGCAGCAGCTCCGGTAGTGCTACATTCCCAAGGGGTAGGTCCACGAGAAGCGGCGTCCGTGTGGGGAGGAGCGGGTGGAGCGCAAACCGTCGGCCCGGGCGTTCCTGCGCAACCTGCGGCAGCCGATGCCGCTGCCGCGGAAGATGGCCTTGACCCTGCGCAACACGCTCAAGCGCCTGGCGGGCAGACCCTGCTGCGGACACCCCGGCGAGCCGGGCTGTTGAGAGTAGTGCTGCGCCCGGTCGGGGCGCGGCGCTAGGATGGACGCGGAAGGTCGACGGAAGGGGGACGGGTGCGGCTCGCGCTCGCGCAGGTGGACGTGACCGTGGGCGACATAGCCGGCAACGCGGCGCGTGTCACGCGCGCGCTCGCCGAGGCGGAGCGGCGCGGGGCGACGTTCACGCTTCTGCCGGAGATGGCGCTCACCGGCTACCCGCCGGAGGACCTGCTGGCCAAGAGCCACTTCGTGGACGACAACCTCGACGCGCTGGAGCAGGTCGCGGCCGCGGCTGGACATGCCGCCCTGGTAGGGTTCGTCGACCGCGCGCACGGCAAGCTCTACAACGCCGCGGCGCTGGTGGGCAACCGGCGCGTCCTGCAGGTCTACCGCAAGCGCCTCCTCCCGAACTACGGCGTCTTCGACGAGCGCCGCTGGTTCGAGCCCGGCGACTCGGCGGGGCTGATCGAGATCGGCGGCGACATGCTCGCGGCCAGCGTGTGCGAGGACGCGTGGTTCCCGGAGCCCGTCGCCGAGGTCGCGGAGGCGGGAGCGCGCGCGGTCTTCAACGTCTCGGCCTCTCCGTTCCACCTCGGGAAGGGAGAGGCGCGCGAGGAGATGCTGCGCCGCCGCGCCCGGGACAACGGGGTGTGGCTGGCCTTCTGCAACCTCGTCGGCGGGCAGGACGAGCTCGTCTTCGACGGGCGCTCCGCGCTGATCTCGCCCGACGGGGAGGTGGTCGCACGGGCGGCCTCCTTCGCCGAGGACCTCCTCGTCGCCGACTTCTCGCCGGGCGGGAGGCTCGGGGCCGCCGACAGGGTGGAGCCGCTCCTCGGCGAGGAGGAGGAGCTCTACCGGGCACTGGAGCTGGGGCTCGGGGACTACGTGCGCAAGAACGGCTTCACCGACGTGGTGGTCGGCCTCTCCGGCGGCATCGACTCGGCGCTCACCGCGGCGCTCGCGGTCGACACCCTCGGGCCGGCGCACGTGCATGGCGCGATCATGCCGTCGCGGTACTCCTCGGAGGGCAGCGTCACCGACGCCGGCGCGCTGGCCGATGCCCTCGCGATGGACGCGGTCACCCTGCCCATCGAGGGGCCGTTCTCGGCGTTCCTCGAGACACTCGAGCCGGTGTTCGCCGGGCGCGAGCCCGACGTGACCGAGGAGAACCTGCAGGCGCGGGTGCGCGGCACGCTGCTGATGGCTCTCTCGAACAAGTTCGGATGGCTGGTGCTGGCGACCGGGAACAAGAGCGAGCTCTCGGTGGGATACAGCACGCTCTACGGGGACATGGTGGGAGGCTTCGCTCCCATCCGCGACGTCTTCAAGACGCGCGTCTACGACCTGGCCCGGTGGCGCAACGCCCGTCCCGGCGGGCCCGTCATCCCCGAGGCCACTCTCACCAAGGTGCCTTCGGCAGAGCTGCGGCCCGGCCAGACCGACCAGGACGCGCTGCCGCCCTACGAGGAGCTCGACGGCATCCTGAAGATGTACGTGGAGGACGACCGCTCCCGAGAGGAGATCGTCGCGGCCGCCTTCGACGCGGGGACGGTCGCGAAGGTGGCCCGGATGGTCGATGCCGCCGAGTACAAGCGCCGCCAGGGACCGCTCGGGATCAAGATCTCGCCGAAGGCGTTCGGACGGGACCGGCGCATGCCGGTGACCAACCGCTACGAGGGGTAGGGCGACGGGGCGGAGCGGCGGCAAGTGGCGCGTACGCCCGCGTTCGCCTACGCTTGATATCCTCGGACCGGCGGCGTCTCTCGTGAGGCGGCGAGGGGTTTTCGCGGGGATGCGGTTCGGGAATCGAATGGCGTCCATGTTCGTAGCTGAGGAGGGGTCATGCCGAAGATCACCCGTGACGACGTGCGCGTGCCGGCGGACGTACCGGCCGACGCGCGGGAGACCTACATCGACAACCACATGGCGGCGACGCGAGGCACCGGACGGCTCATGCTCTTCGCCGCCGACCAGAAGATCGAGCACCTCAACGACGACTTCTTCGGCGAGGGGATCTCGGCCGACGACGCCGAGCCCGAGCACCTCTTCCGCATCGCCAGCCGGGGTCTGTGCGGCGTGATGGCCGCCCAGCGCGGACTCGTCTCACTGTACGGCGCGGACTACCCGGACGTGAACTACCTGGTGAAGATGAACTCGAAGACGCACCTGGTGAAGACGTCGCAGTCCGACCCCTTGTCCGCGCAGCTCTACGACATCGGCACGCTCGCCGAGCTCATCGACAACGGCGTGAACGTCGTGGGGGTGGGCTACACGATCTATCTGGGCTCGGAGTTCGAGGCCACGATGCTCTCCGAGGCCGGGCAGCTCATCGCCGACGCCCACGCCATGGGGCTGATCGTCGTGCTGTGGATCTACCCGCGCGGGCAGGCCGTGCCGAACGAGAAGGACGCCCACCTCATCGCCGGAGCCGCGGGAGTCGCCTGCATCCTCGGCTCGGACTTCGTGAAGGTCAACCCGCCCAAGGGCACTGAGCAGGGGACCTCGGCGGAGCTGCTGAAGGAGGCCGCTCTCGCGGCGGGCCGGACGGGGCTGGTGTGCGCGGGCGGCTCGACGGTCGACCCGGAGACCTTCCTCACGCAGCTCTACGACCAGATCCACACCGGAGGAGCTGTCGGCAACGCGACCGGTCGCAACATCCACCAGCGCCATCTCGACGAGGCGATCCGCCTCACCAAGGCGATCTCGGCGGTAACCTACGGCGATTACCGGCCGGACCGCGCGGTCAAGGTCTTCGCCGGCGAGGAGGACTTCGCCTGCGAGGTCTAGGCGCTCGCGCATAGCGGACGGGGGAACGCCGTCTTCGAGGGCGGCGTGCCCTCACGTCTTCGTCGTCGCCCGGGCGCGGGCGATGCCGTATGCTATCCCGCGACGGCGGGCGGGCGCGCCCTGGGACGCGCCCGACGGGAAGAGGCCGCATGCCCATCTCCGACTGGTTCAAGGCGCGCGAGAGCGGCCGCTACACCCCTTCGGGCTCGGCCGGCAGGCCGGAGCTCCCCGACGGCGTGTGGGTGAAGTGCGAGGGCTGCAAGCGGATCGTGTACTCCGGCGACCTGGAGGTCGCCCTCAAGGTCTGCCCCTACTGCGGCTTCCACCATCCGATGACCGCCGAGGAGCGGATCGGCTCGCTCGCCGACCCGGGCACCTTCGCGCAGACCGATGCGTCGCTGACCTCGGTCGACCCTCTGGCGTTCGACGGCGGCAAGCCCTACGCGGCGTCGCTCGCCGCCGCGCGGGAGCGCACCGGGCTGCTCGAGGCGGTCGTCACCGGACGGGCGGCCATCGCAGGGCGGCCCGTGGTCCTCGGCGTGATGGACTTCCGCTTCATCGGTGCGTCGATGGGCTCGGCGGTCGGCGAGAAGGTCGCCCGCGCCTTCGAGCTCGCGCTCGCCGAGCGTCTTCCCGTGGTGATGGTGACGGCCTCCGGCGGCGCTCGCATGCAGGAGGGGATGCTGTCGCTGATGCAGATGGCCAAGACCTCGGCCGCCGCTCGGCGCCTGCACGACGCCGTGGCGCCCTATGTCGCGGTGCTCACGAACCCGACGATGGGAGGAGTCACCGCGTCCTTCGCCACGCTCGCCGACGTCATCCTGGCCGAACCGGGCGCGCGCATCGGGTTCGCGGGTCCGTTGGTGATCGAGCAGACGATCCGACAGAGCCTGCCGAAGGGCTTCCAGACGGCCGAGTCGCTGCTCGACTGCGGGATGATCGACCAGGTCGTACCCCGTCAGGAGCTGCGCGACCGCCTCTCCTCGCTGCTGGGATACCTCGTGCCGCCCGGGGGCGCGTCCTGATGCCCCGCAAGCACGTCATGGAGTTCGAGCGGCCGCTGGTCGAGCTGGAGGAGAAGCTCGAGCAGCTCCGCCGGATAGACGTGTCGGCGACGCCCGAGCTCGCCACCGAGGTCGACTCGCTGGCGCGCGAGATAGAGCGGCTGCACGACGAGACGTACCGCGACCTCGGCCCGTGGGAGAGGGTGCAGGTCAGCCGCCATCCCGACCGGCCCAGGACCGACGACTACGTCGCGGAGTTGTTCACCGATGCGATCGAGCTGCGCGGCGACCGTGCGCACGGCGACGACGAAGCGATGTTCGCCGCGCTCGCCACCCTCCAGGGGCGACGGGTGGCGGTGCTCGGGCACCGCAAGGGCAGGGACACGAAGGAGAACCTGCGCCGCCACTTCGGGATGCCCCACCCCGAGGGCTATCGCAAGGCGCTGCGCGTCATGAGGCTCGCGGACCGGTTCGGGTTGCCTCTGGTGACGTTCGTGGACACGCAGGGCGCCTACCCCGGCAAGGAGGCCGAGGAGCGTGGCGTGGGCTGGGCCATCGCGGAGTGCCTGGCGGGGCTGGTGTCGCTGCGCGTGCCGGTCGTCTCGATCAACGTCGGCGAGGGCGGCTCCGGCGGCGCTCTGGCGATCGGCTTCGGCGACCGCCTGGTGATGCTGGAGAACTCCTACTACTCGGTCATCACCCCGGAAGCGTGCGCGTCGATCCTGCACAAGGACGCCTCACAGGCGCCGCTCGTGGCCGGCTGTCTCGCGATGACGGCCGAGGACATGGTCCGGCTCGGCCTGGCCGACCAGGTCGTTCCCGAGCCGCTGGGTGGGGCGCACCGCGACGCGGGTATGGTTTACGCGGGCGTCAGGAAGGCGGTCACGGCCGCGCTGGAGGAGCTCACGGGCGAAGAGCGGGAGGCGCTCGCGGCGTCGCGCTACGAGCGCCTGCGGACGATCGGGGCGTTCAGCGAGTGAGCGGGTGCCGGCTCGCGCTTGCGGCGGGCGGACGGCAGGGGGGGTGCTGATGGGTGGCGGAAGGCACATCAAGCGCGTGGGCATGCTCTTCTCGGGCGGTCCTGCTCCGGCGGCCAACGCGGTCATCTCCGCCGCCGCGCTCAGCTTCCTCAACTACGGCGTGCAGGTCGTCGGCTTCCTGGACGGCTACGAGGACCTCGAGGCGTACTCGGAGGCCACGCCGCTCGTGGAGAACGAGCACTTCATCTGCCTGACCGTGGACGACGTCTCCGGTATCCGGAACCGCAAGGACATCATCCTCCGGACGTCACGAGCCAATCCCGGGAAGCCCATCCGGACCCTCGAGGACCTGGCCGACCCGGAGAAGAACGCCAAGCTCATGGCCGTCTACCATGCCTTCGAGGAGATGGGCATCGACGGGCTCGTCTCCATCGGAGGCGACGATACGTTGAAGACCGCGAACTACATCTACCGGATGCAGGAGTCGGTGCCCGGGTTGCGCCCGGTCTCGGTGATCCATCTGCCCAAGACCATCGACAACGACTACTACGGCATCGACTGGACGTTCGGGTTCACCTCGGCCGCGAACTTCGCCGCCAAGGAGATCCTCAACGTCGGAGCCGACGCGCGGTCCACGAAGAGCTGGTGGGTGCTCGAGCTGATGGGGCGCAAGGCCGGCTGGCTCACCTACGCGGCCGGCATCGCCGGCGAGGCGACGCGGATGGTCTCCGTAGAGGACTGCGACGACGGCGTCTTCGACCTCGATGCGTGGGCGGCGGAGCTCGCGGACCTCATGGTGCTCCGCGAGGCCGACCGTCGGGAGTACGGCATCGTCTGCGTGGCCGAGGGGCTCGCCGAGCACCTGCCCGAGGAGCAGCGGCCGGCGATGGCCCGCGACCAGCACGGCCACCCGGTGCTGGGCTCGGTGCGGATCGCCGAGACGCTCGCCAAGGCGATGGAGGAGGCGTACGAGGAGCGCACCGGCCGGGGCATCCGGGTGCGCAGCAAGCAGATCGGCTACGAGACGCGCTGCACGGAGCCGGTCGCCTTCGACGTGATGCTGGGCAGTCAACTCGGCGTCGGTGCCTCCCGCGCGATGATCGAAGGGGGCATGACGGGCATCATGGTGTCGGTGAAGGAGCAGCTGGAGCTCGTCTACGTGCCCTTCGACGACCTCATCGAGCCGGACACCCTGAGGACCCGGATCCGGTTCATCGACAAGCTGTCGGACTTCTACAAGCTCGCGCGCGCGCTCGAGTACCAGCAGATCGAGCACGACGAGCGCTGCCAGGACGAGCCCGCCCCGCGCCGGCTGGCCGAGGAGCGGGGACGTGGCTGACGTCCCTCGTATCGCCGTCCTCACCAGCGGCGGCGACTCGCCGGGGATGAACGCGGCGATCCGCGCCGTGGCGCGGCAGGCGATCGCCGGCGAGGCCGAGGTCCTCGGCATCGAACGCGGCTTCGAGGGGCTGCTGGAGGACGCCGTGCGGCCGCTTCGCATCGGCGACGTCGGAGGGATCCTCGACCGGGGCGGCACGTTCCTCGGGACGGCCCGCTCGGAGCGGATGTTCACCGAGGAGGGGCTCGAGACCGCCGTCGGCGTGCTCCGTGCCAGGGGCGTGACCGGGCTGGTCGTGATCGGCGGGAACGGCTCCTTCCGCGCGGCCGACGAGCTGCATGCCCGCGGCGTCAAGGTGTGCGGGGTGCCGGCCACGATCGACAACGACGTCGGCGGGACCGACACCTGCGTCGGCTTCGACACGGCGCTCAACACCATCGCGGAGGCCGCCGGGAAGGTCCGCGACACGGCGAGCTCGCACGCCCGGACGTTCGTGATCGAGGTGATGGGACGCAGATCCGGCATGCTCGCGCTGTACTCCGGGCTGGCGTGCGGCGCGGACCGCATCCTCGTCCCGGAGGTGCCCTTCGACATCCGCGATGTCTGTCGCACGATCGTCGCGGGCGTGGAGCGCGGCAAGCGCCACTCTCTGGTGGTCGTCGCCGAGGGCGCCGCGCACGCGATGCACCTCGCGGCGGAGCTCTCGCCGCTGTGCGGGCACCAGGTGCGGGCGGTGGTCCTCGGGCACGTGCAGCGGGGAGGGTCCCCCTCGGCGTTCGACCGCATCCTCGCGTCGCGGATGAGCGCGCTGGCGGTGCGCGCCCTGCTCGAAGGGCAGAGCGGCGTGATGGCGGCCCTCCGGTACACTTCCGTGCGGACCATCCGGCTGAGCGAGGGGTACACCGCCGAGCGCGCGCTGCCCCAGGAGCTGTACGACCTGGCGGGCGTGCTCGCGCGCTAGCCGCTTGCGTTCGCGCGGCGAGCGCGTGACAATCGTGATCGGCCTCAGGGTCGCCGCCGGCACGGCGACCCCCTTAGCGCCGGCTCCCTTCCGAAAGGCCTCGCGTGACCGACTGGCACGGCTATGCCGGGACCATCCTCCACTTCGACCTGACGTCCGGCTCGGCGGAGCGGCTGCCTCTGAGCGAGGAGCTCGCCCGGTCGTTCGTCGGCGGGAGGGGGTTGGGCGCGCGGCTGCTGCACTCGCACTCCGAACCGGGGTCCGACCCTCTCGCGCCGGAGGCGCCGCTGGTCTTCGCCGCAGGTCCGCTCACAGGCACCAGGGCGCCGACCTCGGGGCGCTTCTCGCTCACGGGGCTCTCGCCGGCGACCGGCACCATCCTCGACACGAACTGCGGCGGCGCCCTCGGCGTCCGGCTGAAGGCGGCGGGCTACGACGCGCTCGTGGTGACGGGCGCCGCCTCGGAACCGAGCGTGCTGGAGGTGGGCGAGGACGGCCCCGCGCTGCGACCGGCCGGCGAGCTGGCCGGCCTCGGCGTGCGCGAGGCGACCGCACGTCTGCTCGACGGGCACGGGCGCACCTCCGCGGCCGTGATCGGCGGGGCGGGGGAGCGCCTCGTCAAGCTCGCGACGATCATGGTGGACGGCAAGCGCGCGCTCGGGCGCGGCGGCATGGGCGCCGTGATGGGCTCGAAGCGGCTCAAGGCCGTCGTGGCCTCCGGCGCCCGGCGGCCCTCCGTGGCTCGTCCCGAGGACCTGGACTTCTTCCTCTACGAGGTGTCCAAGATGCTCAAGGCCAACCCCGTCACGTCGCGCGCCCTGCCCGAGTTCGGCACGGCGACGCTGGTGGGGGTACTCGGCAAGCGCGGCGTGATGCCGGCGTCGAACTTCCGGCGCGCGGCCCACACCTCCGCCGAGGTCTCCGCCCTGTCCGGCGAGAGGCTGGCCGAGGAGCACCTCGTGCGCCGCTCGGCGTGCTGGGGCTGCCCGATCGCCTGCGGGCGGCAGACGCGCACGTCGCGCGGCGAGGGGCACGGGCCGGAGTACGAGACGATCTGGGCGCTGGGCGCGAACCTCGGCCTGACCGACCTGGAGGCCGTGGTCGAGCTGAACTACCTGTGCAACGAGCACGGGCTGGACACGATATCGACCGGCGGGACGCTGGCGTGCGCGATCGAGCTCGCCGAGGACGGAGCGCCGCTCCGCGTCCGGGCGGGCGACTTCGAGTCGCTGGCTGCAGCAGTCGTTCGACTCGCCACGCGTTCCGGCGACGACGGCGAGCTGCTCGCCGAGGGCAGCCGCGCCCTGGCGGAGGCGTTCGGGCGCCCCGAAGCGGCGATGCAGGTGAAGGGCCTCGAGCTGCCCGCGTACGACCCGCGAGCCATGCAGGGCCAGGGACTCGGCTACGCGACCAGCAACCGCGGCGGTTGCCACCTGCGCGGCAACATGCTCGGCTTCGAGGTCCTCGGAACGCCGAAGCTCGTGGACGCCGGCGCGGTCGAGGGCAAGGCGGGGCTGCTCATCGTCGCCCAGCACCTCGGCGCCGCGCTCGACTCGCTGTCGCTGTGCAAGTTCACCGCTTTCGCGCTGTCCGAGGAGCACTACTCGCGCCTGTACTCGGCCGTCACGGGGTTCGACCTCTCGAGCCAGGACCTGCTGCTCGCCGGCGAGCGCATCTGGAACCTCGAGCGGCTCTTCAACCTCCGCGAGGGCTTCACCTGTGCCGACGACCGCCTGCCCACGCGGCTTCTCGAGGAGCCCAACGCGGCCGGCGAGGTCGTGCGGCTGGAACCGATGCTGGCCGAGTACTACCGGTTCCGGGGCTGGACCGCCGACGGCGTGCCGAGCGCGGGGAAGCTCCGGCGACTCGGGCTGGGGGAGTACGGGCCCTCGGCGGCCGGGCCGGCGGACGAGGGGAGGAGCGGCACGTGAGCGGCATCGTCGAGGAGTTCTCCAAGATAGGCCGAGACCTGTTCCTCTCGGGCGCGGTCTCGAGTCACGGTGGCAACATGTCGGTCCGCCTCGGCGACCGCATCCTCATAACGCGGCGGGGGTCCATGCTGGGTCACCTGACAGAGGGCGACCTCATCGAGACCGGCCTGGAGGCCGACGACAGCGAGGTGGCGCTCGCCTCCACCGAGATCGTCGTTCACCGCGCGATCTATGCCGGGACGAACGCGCTGGCGATCGTGCACGCCCACCCCGTGCACACCATCGCTCGCTCGCTCGTCGAGGACGAGATCGTGCCGATCGAGTCGGAGGCGTCGTACCTGCTCCACAAGGTGCCCGTCCACGCGACACCGCTCACCGCCGGCTCCGCCGAGGTGGCGGAGGTCGTCTCGGAGGGCCTGCGCGAGTACAAGTGCGTGGTGCTGCGCGGACACGGGCCGTTCGCCACCGGGACCGTGCTCGAGGAGGCGTACCAGTGGGTGAGCGTGCTGGAGGCCGCGTGCCGTGTCCTCTACCTGCGCGACACCCTCGGGCTGCCCGTCAAGGAGTACCGTGAGATGGGCGGCGAGTACCGTAAGTGGTAGCCGCCGCCGGAGCGGAGGTCCAGGCCGCGAAGGGAACTCCGAAGACGAAGAGGGGCCCTCGGCGAGGGCCCCTCTCTCGCGGGTCGTGTTGTGACCGCCCCAGGCTACTCGTCGATCACCGGCGCGCCCATCTTGCGAGCGATGTGCTCCCTGACCTCGCCGCGCATGTCGCCGCCGACGACCCTGACCGCCCCGATGTCGGACCCGTGCCTGCCGATGGCGGCCTCGACCGGGCCGGAGAGCTTGTCCTTGCGCGTGACCATGAGCACCGAATCCTGCGCTCCCTGGGCCACGCCCACCGCGACCGCGTCCGCGCCGGCGGCGTCGGTCACCACCGCGGCCTTCTCGACGCCGAGGCCCTCGCGGCGGGCGAGCTCGGCCACCGCCACCGAGGTCGAGTAACGGTCCCCCTTGCCGACGCGCTCCACGTTGCCCGCGGCCAGCTCGCCGGCCTCACGCGCGGTGCGTGAGCTCAGCGCCGTCGCACTGCCGAGAACCACCGCCCGGTTCACGCCGATGCGCTTTATCGCGGCAGCCGTCTCCGGCGAGAGGCGCCCCGGGTGGGTGAGCAGGATCGGCCAGGCCTTCTTCGACGCCAGCGGCGTCGCCGGGACGGCGTCGACCGGGCGAAGCGCGTTGGCGAGGATCACCGTGCCGTCGTAGTGGAACTCCCGGTCCGCCTCCAGGCGCCGCACCGTCTCCACCGCGACCCTGGCCGAGGTGTCGTACCGGTTCCGGCCGTCGATCCGACGCACCTTCGCTCCACTGCGCTCGAGCTCCTTCGCCACGGCAGGGCTCACGGCGTCCTTGCCGCCGACCACGATGATCTTCGAGGCACCCAGCCTCCTGATCTCGGAGAGGACCTCGCCGTGCAGCTTGTCGGGGCGCACGAGCAGCAGGGGGCCGCCGTGGGCGCCGGCGAGCGAGGAGGCGACGAGCGCGTCGGTGGAGCTGCTGCCCGACGCCACCACGACGGTGTCCACGGTGCCCTTGCGGAACGCCTTCCCGGACGCTCGGACGGCGGTGGTGTAGCGGTCGGATCCGCGGACGCTCTCGATGTAGCCGGCCGTCTGCACGACGGGTCGGTCGGTGATGTCCTTGAAGCGGTACGGCTTGTACTTGGACTTGTCGAAGAAGAACGGGTACGGGATGACCCGGCGCACCGCGTAGCCCACCGGTCCGTTGTGCTCGTAGCCGATGTAGCGGGTCTTCTCCTTGTTCGCCCACCCGCCGAAGAGCACGACGTGCCGCGCGCGTCCGGTGGTGCGGTGCAGCAGGACGTCGCCGGGCTTCAGTTCGCTCTTCTTGATCGGTCTGGAGACCTCGGGCAGCGTCCACGTGGTGAGGGAACCGTCCAGGCCCCACGCCATCGAGACGAAGCCCGAGCAGTCGGTGCGGTACCCCTGGTAGGAGCGCTTCTGGCTGTAGGGGATCCGCTTGTCCGTCCACGTCGACGCTCGTTTCATGACCTCGGAGCGCGTGACGGCGGACGCGGTAACCGGCGAGGCGAGCAGCGAGACCGCGAGAGAGACGGCGACGCCCGCCCTTGCCAGCCTGTGTACGGAGCGAGTGGGGGCACTCACAGGCAGGACTCCTTCCGTTCCGTGCATGGCCGAGGCTGGAAAGAGCAACGGCCGGGCCAAGGCGGAGGAAGGAGATACCAGCTATAGGGCGTAGCGGAGCCTCACCGAGCAGGGGGCGGAGGGCGCACTCAGGGCCTGGCGACGACTCCCCGGACGAGCCCGAAGCCCATGGTGGCCCCGCTCTCGATCGTGACGCCGGCGTCGCGCACCAGGGTCTCGAGCTGCTCCGGTCCGCCGATGTCCCGGGTGGAGCGCACGAGGTACTCGTAGAGCGCAG
Source organism: Coriobacteriia bacterium (assembly GCA_014859305.1). Taxonomy (NCBI): domain Bacteria; kingdom Bacillati; phylum Actinomycetota; class Coriobacteriia; species Coriobacteriia bacterium. Next base: position 9,171 of record JACUUM010000040.1, on the reverse strand, counting down.
GGTCGCCGGACAGCGCCGCGGCGATCCTCGGCAGCATGCCGAAGAAGTAGGCGGCGGCGAGGCGCGAGGCCGGGCCGGAGCGGGCTGCCGGTTCGACGAACTCGACGACGACCAGCCGCCCGTCGGACGCGAGGGTACCGGCCAAGCGCCGGAGCTGGCCCACCGGGTCGCGCATGTAGCGCACGCCGAAGACGACCGTCGCCGCGTCGAAGGATCGGATCGGCAGCGGTGAGGGTGTCGCCTCCAGGTCGGCGAGGAGGAAACGTGCCCGCAGCCCCGCCTGAGCGGCGCGCGACCGGGCGACGGCGAGCATCGCCGGGCTCGCGTCGACGAGCGTGACGTCCGCGCCCAGGGCTGCCGCCCGCAGGCCGACGAGGCCGGTGCCGCAGTAGGCGTCGAGCACCCTTGCCCGCGGGGACGTCACCGCGCGGTCCGCCGCCCAAGCCCTCCACCTCGAGTCCAGACCGAGGCTCACGAGCGAGTTCACGGCGTCGTAGGTGCGGGCGTTCGCGTCGAAGAGCCGCGTCGCGGACCGCGGGTCCATCCTCAGCCGCCCGCGGGAAGCCCGCCGCCGCCGACCAGCAGCGCCAGCAAGGTTGCGAACAGCAGGGCGGGGTAGAGGCTGGCGCGGTTGAAGTAGCGTCCGGCCTGCGGCGGGGTGGGCAGCCGCCAGAGCGTGAACGCGGGAGCGAGCATCGTGAGCACGCCGAGCCCGGCCGCAAGTGCCGCGCCGGCCCAGCCGCCGCACATCACGGCGCCCAGCGCCGGGCACGCCACGGACCCCGCCAGCGTGCCACCGGCCGACGCCCGCCCGCCGTAGGTGGTGGCGACCGTGCGGATGCCGGTGGCCGAGTCCGCCGCGAGGTCGGCGAGGTCGTTGGGGAGGTTGCGGGCCGCGATCTCCCACAGCGCGAGGAAGCCGAAGAACGGCAGCGCCCGCGGGGCCAGCGGGGCGACGGCTGCCCATCCCGCCAGCCCGCCCACGCCGACCATGAGGCCGGAGACCAGCGTCTTCAGCCAGGTGACGGATCGCAGCGCGCAATAGGCGGCCTCGAGAGCGACGCTGAGGCCGAAGAGCGCCAGGCACACCGGGCTCAGCACCCACGCCAGGACCGCCGCGAGCGACCCCAGCCCGCCGACCCAGGCGATCGAGAAGGCCAGCGTGATGTCTCCGCGCGCGAGAGGGTGCCGAAGGAACGCGACGTCGAGGTCGTAGCTCTCAGCGCCCCCCGCTGCGCTCCCTACCCGCAAGGCACCGCGGTCGGCCTTCACGTCCAGCACGTCGTTCAGCGAGAAGACGGCCAGGTAACCGGCGGTCGCCGCCGCCAGCCCGATCGCTATCGTGCGCCCGTCGGGCAAGCCGCCGATAGCCAACATCGCGCCGAGCGCGGGTTGCGCCACGGACAGCAACGCCTGCCGGCCCCGGGAGAGGTCGAAGAGCGCGGCGGCGCTGCGGGTCAGTGCGGCTGGCGGGTCCATCGGGTCTCCTCGGCTCGCGCGTCAGGCTCCCTGCCCCTGGTTGACCGAGAGCCCTCCGTCGATGGTCATGGTCGTGCCTGTCATGTAGTCCGCGTCGGGCGAGACGACGAAGATGATGGCCTTCGCGATCTCCTCGGGCATGGCCGCGCGCCGCACGGGAACCGTTCGGGCGTCGCGCTCGTAGCGTTCGGGGTCGACGATGTCGGGCTCGTTGAACGGGGTGAGCACCCATCCCGGCGCGACGTTGACCACGTTGATCCCGTCCTGTGCGAGCTCGATAGCCAACGTGTCGCCGAGCTCCTCCTCGCCCGCCTTGCTGCAGTCGTAGTCGGCCGCGCCCGCGCGCGGGTGCTCGGAATGGATGGACGTCACGTTGACGATCCTGCCGCCCCCGCCGGCCTTGAGCCGCTCCCGCACGAAGCGGCGGGCGCAGAAGAAGTAGCCGTAGAGGTTCGTCCTCATCGCGTTGTCCCACGTCTCGGTGTCGAGCTCGTGCACGCGCTTTCCCGACGCATCCACTCCCGCGTTGTTGACGAGGATGTCGACATGACCGAACTCCCGCATCGCGCGGTCGAACATCGCTTCCACCGAGGACTCCTCACGGACGTCGAGCCGTACCACCATCGCGCGCCGGCCGGCGCCCTCGACCGCCGCCGCCGTCTCTCTCGCGCCGTCGGCGTCGTGGAAGTAGGTGACCACGACGTCCGCGCCGTCGCGGGCGAACTCGATCGCCGTCGCGCGGCCGATCCCCGAGTCCGACCCGGTGACCAGCGCCACCTTGTCCTTGAGCCTCTCACCCATCACCCGACTCCCTCCTGGTGGGCCCCTCGTCGCCCCCCTCACGCCCTCGCCCCTCCCGCACCTTCAGCGTCGCCGCCCATGCGGCGTTGATGAGGCCCACGTGAGACAGGGCTTGTGGGTAGTTACCCAGCGCCATGCCGGTCGCCGGTTCGCCCATCTCGGCGAAGAGCCCGAGGTCGTTCGCGTAGGCGCACCCCCTCTCGAAGCGCTCGCGCGCTCGGCGCTCGTCGCCTGCGAGCGCGAGGCACTCGGCCAGCCAGAAGCTGCAGACGAGGAAGCCGTTCTCCTCCTCGGCCCATCGGCGCACGAGGCCGTCCGCCCCGAGCTCCAGCGCGATCGCCTCGATCGTCGCGCGCATCCGCGGGTCGCCGGCCTCGATGAAGCCGACGAGCGGCATCAGCAGCACGGAGGCGTCGAGGCGATCCGAGCCGAACGCGCCGGTGAACGCGCCGCGCTCCTCGTGCCAGCCCTCGCGCAGGACCGTCTCGCGCACCGCATCGCGCGCCTCGGCCCATCGCCGCGCGTCGCTCTCGGACCCATGGAGGCGGCCGACGAGGGCGACCGCGCGGTCCAGCGCCACCCAGCACATCACTTTGCTGGAGAGGTAGTGGCGCTCGCGGTCGCGAGCCTCCCACATGCCGGCGTCGGGGGAGCGCCAGTCCTCCGCGGCCCTGTCGGCATAGGCTCGCAGCAGTCCGGCCAGGCGCTCGTCGAACGTTCCGAGGCGCTCCTGCAGGAGGTGGGCCGTGTCGAGCACCTCGCCCAGCACGTCGAACTGCCGCTGCCGCCATGCCGAGTTACCGGCTCTCACCGGGCCGTTGCCCCGGAACCCGACCAGGTGCGGGAGCTCTCGCTCGGAGAGGTCGCGCTCGCCCGCCACGCCGTACATGATCTGCACGTCGGTCCCGAGCCGCCCTCCGGCCCGGTCTATGAAGTCGAAGAAGCGCTGCGGTTCGTCCGGGCACGCCGCCACCCACAGCGCGCGCATCATCAGTGCGGCGTCCCGCAGCCAGGCGAAGCGGTAGTCCCAGTTCCGGTCCCCGCCGAGGACCTCCGGCAGCGAAGTCGTCGCAGCGGCGACGACGGCGCCGCTGGGCTGGTAGGTGAGGCCTTGGAGCACGAGTGCGGAGCGCTTCACCCGGTCGGGGTGCAGGCCGTCGTAGGTGCGGTGCTGAGCGGACCACGACTCCCATGCCTCCCTCGTGTCGTCGAGCGCTGCTCGCGGGTCTCCGGCCGGACGCGTCGCATCGCCGTCGTAGGCGTGACGGTACGCGAGCGAGAAAGCCGCGGTCTCGCCGGCGTTCAGCTCGAAGGCGGCCTCGGCCTTCGCCGGCCCCACCTCGAGCGGGACAGGCGATCGCAGGATGAGCTCGGCGGGTCCGGCGCCGGCGCGCGCTCCGTCCTCGGAGGGCTCCAGCCGAGGGTGGGTGAGGGCGTACTCGAGGGCCGGTTCGAAACGCGAGAGCATGGGCACGCGGCCTGTGAGCCCGCGCGCGACGCGCAGCAGGAGGTGCGGGGCGCGCATGCCGATCAGGTGGCCGCGTCCGGGGCCGAGCGCGAGGGCTTCGAGCACCTCGACGGCCCCCTCCGGGACGTGGTGGACCGTGCGCAGCACCAGCGTCTCCCCGACGTAGGCGCGCTCGACCCGCGAGGGACCTGCGGGGCGCAGCGACCAGTGACCGCCGGCGGGGTCGAGCAGGCGGGCGAAGACCGACGGCGCGTCGAACCGGGGAGGGCAGTACCAGTCGACCGAGCCGTCGCGGGTCACGAGCGCCGCGGTCTGGCAGTCGGAGAGGAATGCGAGGTCGCCGATGTCCATGCCGCTCCTTCCCGTTCGCGTGTAGCTACCCGTCGCGCCCCTGAAGCAGCGGGAAGGGTTCGGGTATGCACCTGCTATGGCAGCCGATGACGCCCGGTTCACCCGGACCCAGGTCCTCACCCTCGTCGCGACGGTGGCGTGCTCCGGCGTAGTCTTCCTCGACTCCAGTCTTGCCAACGTCGCCCTTCCCGCTATCCAGCGTGAGCTGCACATGACCACCGCCCAGCAGCAGTGGGTGGCTTCCGCGTACCTGTTGACGGTCTCGACGCTGCTGCTGGTGGGAGGACGTCTCGCCGACGTGTACGGGCGCCGCCGCCTGTTCATGTCGGGGCTGGCGGCGTACGCGGTCTTCTCCGTCGCCGTGGCGCTCTCGCCGGCCGCGTCCTTCCTCATCGGCGCGCGGGCGATGCAGGGTGTCGCCGGCGCGATGCTCGTGCCGACCTCGCTGGCCCTGGTGAACGCCACGTTCCCGCGCCGGTCGCGCGGTCGGGCGATCGGCGTGTGGTCGGCGTGGAGCGGGATCATCACGGTGCTGGGGCCGGTCCTCGGCGGGTTGCTCATCGACAACGTGACCTGGCGCGTCGCTCTGCTCATCACGCCCGCCCTGGCCCTGTTCGCGATCTGGGCGGGCCGGGCGCTCGTCGAGTCGAGGGACCAGACCGCCTCGCGGAAGCCCGACGTCGTCGGCGCACTGCTCGTGGCGGCGATGGCCGGTGGCCCGGTGTTCGCGCTCATCCAGGGTCCGGTGTCCGGATGGGGATCGGCGGAGGTCGTCGCCGGCGTCGTGACGGGATCGCTCGCCGCGCCCGCGTTCCTGTTGTGGGAGCGAAGGACATCCTCGCCGATGGTGCCGCTCGAGGTCTTCGCGAACCGTGACCTCGTGGCCGCCAACGTCGCCACCCTCTTCGTCTACGCCGCGTTGTACGGGTCCTTCTTCTACGTGACGATCTACATCCAGAGCGCGCTGGGCGTCTCGGCGACGATCGCCGGCGCCGTCTTCATCCCCGTGACCGTGCTGCTGTTCTTCCTCTCGCCCTACGCCGGGCGGCTGAACGACCGGCACGGGCCGCGGTGGCTGATGGCGTTCGGCGGGCTCGGCGCGGCGGCCGGATTCGCGCTCATGGCCTTCACCGGCCCCGGCCAGGTCTTCACGGTGCTCGTCCCCGGCGTCCTGCTGCTCGGAGCGGGGCTGGGCTTCACGGTCGCGCCGCTGACCGCCACGGCGATCGGTTCCACCGAGGAGCGGTACTCGGGCGTGGCCTCGGGCCTCAACAACGCGGTGTCCCGCGTCGCGGCGCTGGTGTCGATAGCGGCGCTCGGTGTGGTGGTGGTCGCCATCTGGCGTGAGGGGCTGGCGACGCAGGCCACCGCTCTCGGCCTGGGTGCGAGCGCCCGAGCGGCTCTAGCCGACGTCCGGGACACCGCCTTCGTCCTGCCCGGGGACGCAGCGGCGCGCGAGGCGGCGCTCGCCGCCGCGCAGCGCGCCTACAGGGACGGCATGCTGCTCGTGGCGGCGCTTGCCGCGATCGGCGGGGCGGTCTCGGCGATCTGGATCCGCGAGGGGTCCACCGCCGCCGCCGGCGAGGAGCCGGCCGGGGAGCCGGCCGAGGAGCCGGCCGAGGAGCCTCGCGAGTCGCGGTGACCCCGCGGCCGACGCTCCCCGGCGGGGGGCCTCGGGCTCGAGCGGACCGGTGCGCTCTTCCCGGTATGAGCCTTCTACCTGCTGCGTTGCAAGAATAGTCCACCTCCTCAGGGTGCGGTCCTGGCAACCCGGTTGCTCCGGCGCGCCGAGTCCGGGACCCGAAGGAGGAGGGACACGTTGGTCAAGAGATGTGCGGATGCGTTGGCCTGCCAAGTCCGGGACTACCGCAGCGCAGTCGGGGGCTTCTCACGCAACGCGCACAGGTACCTGGTTTCGGGGTTCTTCCAGGGAGTCGGCGGCGGCATGCTCGCCACGGTCTTCACGATCTACATCAAGACGGCGGGGATGCCGGAGCGCGTGATCGGTGACGTCGAGGCGGCCGTGGCGTTCGCGGCGGCGGTGGTGTGCGTGGTAGGTCCGCCGCTCGTGGCAGTGGCGGGCTACCGGGTGCTGATCGTCTCGGCGATCGCGCTGATGGTCGCCGCCCGGCTCGGGCAATCGCTGCTGCCGCTGGCGGGCGTGCTGGTCGGGCTTGCGCTCGTCATCGGGCTGGGCGACGGGTTCCTGCGCGCGATCAACTCCGCGTTCCTCTCCGAGAGCTCTCGCGACGAGGAGCGCGGCCACTTGTTCTCGTCCGAGTTCGTGAATCGCGTCCTCGCCGGCTTCCTCGGCGGGGTCGCCGGCGGCTTCCTGCCGACCATGCTCGCGCCGCGCGTGGGCGAGCTCGCTTCCTACCAGGTGACCATCGCGCTGGGAGCGCTGCTGCTGGCCGCGGGCGCCGTGCCGATGCTCGCCGTGCGCGAGTCCCGCGAGGAGCGCACGAGGCTCGCACAGGCCTACGTGGGCGCGGTCAGGCGCTTCCGCTCTTGGCGCAAGGTGGGGAAGCTGGTGCTGCCACAGAGCTTCATCTCGCTGGGCGGCGGGATGGTCATCCCGTTCATCCCGCTGTACCTCAAGCAGCACCTGCACGCGACGATCGCCCAGGTCGGCCTCATCCAGGGCTCCGCCTCGGTCGTGCTCGCGCTCGTATCGTTCGGCACGCCCGTGATCGCCCGGAGGCTCGGGCTGACGCGGGGCGTGCCGCTGCTGCAGGGGCTCTCGGTGCCGTTCCTGGCGCTGGTGCCGGTCGTCGGCAGCATCGCCGTCGCCGTCGGCGCGCTATGGGCGCGCGGCGCCCTGATGAACATGGCCGGGCCGATGGTCAACCAGTACTCGATGGAAGACGTGCCTGCCGAGGACAAGCCGCTCGTGGCCGGCTGGATGTTCTTCGCGCTGAACATGATGTGGCTCGCGGGCAACATGGCCGGCGGGCGGCTGATGGAGGTCTCGTACGCCGCGCCCTACGTGCCCGCGGTGTTCCTGTACGCCACCGGGGCCGGCGCGAGCTACGCGGTGTGGCACCGAAGCGTGCGGCGCAGCGCCGCGAGGCCGACGAGGCCGGCAGCCGTCGTCGAGACCGCGGCGTGACCGCATGGCCGGGCGCGGCTCGCAGAGGGATCAGACGACCTTCGTGGTCTCGTATCCCACCTCGTGCCAGAGCTCGTCCCCGCCGCGTTCGTAGCCCGGCCCGTCGCCGTCGCAGCCGGCCGCCACGGCGAGGGCCGCGAGCAGCGCGACCGCCGCGACGCCGAGCGTGAGGCGCTTCCAGTGTGACCCCATACCGTCCTCCAGCCCCCGCTCACAAGTGGAAGCCGACGTCGGCGCCCACGTTGTCCTCCAGCCACTGCTCGATGGCGCCGAGGTGCTCCTGCTCGTCGGTGAGGTTGCGCTCCAGCATCCTGCGCAGCTCCTCGGGCATCTCCATCTCGAGGGCCTCGGCGTACTCCAGGTTCATGATCCGCTCGGCCATCCGCATCGTGATCATGGTCTCGTCCGCGTCGCGCGACCGGCTGATCGAGTCCATGTGCAGGCGCATGATCGACTCGAACTCCCGCGTGGGCCGCTTGGGCTGCTGGTGGCGCTCGCGGATCGCCCGCTCGATCTCCTCGGCGTGGCGCGCGTGGTGCTCGCCGAAGCGCTCGGCGCCGATGCCGAGGTCCGCGTGGCCCATCGCGAGCCCCGCCTCCGTGTAGAGCTTCACGGCGTCGCGGTCCATCTGCAGCAGGGTGCTCAGCCGCTTGACGATCTCGGTCTCGTTCATCGGGGGCCTCCTCGCTCGCGTCCCGCCGGTCCTGGCGGCCGCTCCGCGCGTCTCGCCGGGTAGCGCTTGATTTCCAGGCTCGTCCGCTTCCAAACGCCCCCGGCTCGAACGGCGGGAGTGTGGGCGCGGACGCCGCCCGGGGTATGTATCCGCACGCCGCCTCAGGTGGACTGCGGGAGGGCAGATGGCCGAGGAGCTTCGGCGCATAGCCGTGCTTCGCGCGAACGGCATCGGGGACCTCGTCTTCGCGCTGCCGGCGCTGTGCGCCCTGAAGGAGGCGCATCCCCGCTCGCGGCTGACGCTGCTGGGTCTGCCGTGGCACGAGGACTTCCTGCGGGGACGTCCGGGTCCGGTGGACCGAGTGGTCGTCGTGCCGAGGTACCGCGGCGTGAGAAGCGACGGACCGCCGGAGCCGGGCGCGCAGAGGCGGTTCTTCGCCCAGATGCGGCACGAGAGGTTCGACGTCGCGGTGCAGATGCACGGCGGCGGCAGGCACAGCAACCCGTTCGTCTCGAGCCTCGGCGCCGGCCTGACCGCGGGGCTCCGGGGGGCGGACGCGCCGGCGCTGGATCGATGGGTGCCGTACCGCCTCTATCAGCCGGAGCACGTCCGCTACCTGGAGGTCGCTGCGCTACTCGGCGCCGACGAGACGTTGCGGGAGCCCGAGGTGGAGGTGACGGACGACGACCGCCTGGAGACCCAAGCCGTGCTCGCCCGTCGCCTGGACGCCGGGGCGGCGGCGCGGCCGCTCGTGGCGATGAACCCGGGCGCGGGCGACGCCAGGCGGCGGTGGCCGGTGAAACGCTTCGCCGAGGTGGGGGACGGGCTGGCCCGGGCCGGGGCGACGGTCGTGCTGACGGGTGCGGCACCCGACGCGCTGCTCACGGTCGGGGTGCGCGAGGCGATGCGCGAGAAGCCCGTCGACCTGGCCGGTCGCCTCTCGCTCGGTGGCGTGTGCGCGCTGTACGCGCGTTGCGCCGTGGTCGTCAGCAACGACAGCGGGCCGCTGCATCTCGCCGCGGCAGTGGGCGCGCCGACGGTGGGCATCTTCTGGGCCGGCAACGTGATCACGGCGGCCCTGCCGACGCGGTCCCGTCACCGCTACGCGATCTCCTGGCGGCTCGCGTGCCCCACGTGCGGCGCGGACTGCATGCGCAGCGACTGCGCGCACGAGGACTCGTTCGTCGCCGACGTCTCGGCCAGCGAGGTCCTCGGCGAGGCGCTCGACCTGCTCGAGGCGACCGAACGCGAGGGCGTGGCGTTGCGCGAGTCGTTGTGAGGCAGGAGCGG
>JACUUM010000039.1 GCA_014859305.1 Coriobacteriia bacterium | reverse complement strand
CCGTCGCCGTCCCGAGCCGGGCACCCCGCCATCAGCACCGAGATCGCGAGCAGCGTCGCAAGCGACGCGAGAAGAAGCGTTCGCATCGTCCCTCCATTCACTGGCCGCGGACCTCCTCCGACGGCTCCGAGTAGTTACTTCCCCTCACGGTCCGTAACGCGCGCCGGACTTCGATCCCGCCTCCCGCTCGTCGGGGTGTCGAAGCAGGCTCTCCGCTTCTCTGCGCGAGGGAGAGAGAGGACTCTCGCGAACGCGAACGGATGCCCCGGCGATCGCCGGGGCATCCGTGTCGGCCTGGCGAGCGATGAGCTACATGCTCATGCCCGACATCGCGCTCTTGCCGGCCGAGCTCATCTCGGTCAGCGACAGCAGGTTCCCGGAGGGATCCTTGAACCATGCGCCCTTCGAGCCATCCTCGAGCGACGCGATGCCCTCGACCGTCTTGATGCCCTGCTCCGGAAGATCGTACTCCTCGAACCGGACACCCCTGCCGCGGAGCTCCTCGACGGTGCTTCGGACGTCGTCGACCACGAAGGTCATCGCGGTCGCGTCGCAGTGCGGCATCGACGGCCGCTGGTAGCACATGAGATACGTCCCTCGGCCCGCCGCAACCATCCCATAGCCGGGAAGACCCGGCATCATCTCGACCCTCATGCCCAGCGTGTCGCGGAAGAAGCCGGCCTCCTGCTGGATGTCGGTACACGCCAGCGTGGTGACGGCGGTCGCGGTGGAGACGCTCGTCATCGTCTGATGCATTCCTCTCACCTCCTCTCGGGTATCATCCGTTCTTCCACATGACCGAACCGGGCAAACGACACCCGCCGTCGTGCGAAGCGCGCGCTCTTGGGGAATCTGCTCAGGAATCGACGGGAGGAGACGCCGATGCGCGAGGACATCCGGCCGGGCGGGCGATTCCCGGACTACGAACTGCGAGACCACACGAACAGGATGTGCAAGCTGTCCGACCTGCAGGGCGACGATCCGATGATACTGACGCTGCTGCGCGGCTCGTATTGACCCAAGGATCACCAGCAGTTGCTGGAACTCGCCCGGTTCTACCCCCAGATCCGCGTCGCCTACACGCAGATCGTCACGATCACGACCGACTCCCTCCTCGAGCTCAACGAGTTCCGTCAATCGGTGGGGGCGCAGTGGCCATTCCTCTCCGACATCGGAAGGACGATCCAGCGAGACCTGGGGATAGAGGAGTACACGGACGCGCGCGACGATCCGATCATCCCCCACACGCTCGTGCTCGGTCCCGGGCTGACGATCCACAAGGTGTACAACGGCTACTGGTACTGGGGACGACCGAGCGTCTACGAACTCGCGCTGGACCTGCGAGAGGTCTCGAGCCGGGTCCGGCCCGACTGGAGGATCGACACGCCCGAGATGCGCGCGAAGTGGGACGCGGGCGAGCGCGATGCGTTCTGGCCTTACGGCAAGAGCATGATCGAGCTGTTCACGAGACAGGACACCGTGCCGGTGCCCGACGTGGCGCATGGCCGGGATCTCACCGAGGAGGAGATCCATCGCAGGCGGAGAGGCGAGCGGGGAAGGACCTGACCCGGCAGCGGGCGGGCGTGCGCCCCCAGGTCACGGCCGCGACGTCCGCCGAGTCCCCCACCGGAGGGCCTTCAGTGGCCCCCGACCTCGACGTACGACCCGACCTTCCCGTGCTCGCGCTCGCCGGCTACGTGCTCGTCGGGTCCGAGAGGGTGCCCCCCGAAGCCGTGTCGCATCATCGCGATCGCCCGAGCCCAGTGTTCCTCGCGATCACGTGCGACGAACAGCTGCATCACCGACTCGGCGATCACAGGCACGGGAACCTCCATGTGCAACGCGTCGCCGATGAGCCAGTTCACCTCGCCGGTGTCTTCCACGTAAGACGGGACGTCCTCGTCCCCGCCCATGTCGCGGTACTGCTTCCTCAGCACTTCGATGAGAAACGATCGGATCACCGATCCGTTCTCCCAGCAGCTCAGGATGCCGGCGATGTCGAGTCCTTCCGGGAACTTGCTGAGCAGCGCCACGCCCTCGCCGATCGACTCGAGCATGCCGTAGAGGATCCCGTTGTGCACGAGCTTCACGAAGTGCCCCGACCCGGGCCTTCCCGCGAACACATATCCTCCTGGCTCTGCGAGGTCGAGCAGCATCGGTGCGACCTTCTCGACCGCGTCTCGATCGCCGCCGACCATGAAGCAGGCGCCTTCTCGCGCCCCCTCGACACCGCCGCTCGTGCCGAGGTCGATGAACCGGAGGCCGAGGCTTGCCAAGCGCTCGTGGCGGCGGATCGAGTCGCCCCAGTACGAGTTGCCGCCGTCGAGAACGATGTCGCCGGGTTCGAGGATGCCCTCCAGTGTCTCCAGGACCTCATCGACGGCCGGTCCCGCGGGGATGTAGAGGAAGACCACTCGTGGGGAGCTGAGTGCGCCTCGCAGGCCTTCGAGCTTCGGGAGGGCGGTCAATCCGGCCCCCCGAAGGTCCTCGGAGACTCCCCTCCTGTCGTAGCCGGCCACCCGGTAACCGTTCGAGAGTGCCTGCAGGGACAGGTTCGAGCCCATCCTGCCCAATCCCACGATCGCGAACTCCCGGACCTCAGCCACGGCTGTCACCTCCGTCAGTGCCGACGCCCCTCCTCATGGTTCACGCCCCCTGGGCTTCGTTGACGCTGAGTCCGCCGTCGATCGTCCACTCTGCGCCCGTGACGTAGTCCGCGTCATCGGATGCGAGGAAGACGGCCACCTTGGCGACCTCTTCCGGCTGCTCGATACGTCTCCACGGGACCGTCTTCGCATCCGCCTCGTAGACCTCGGGGTCCTCGAGGTCGGGCTTGTTGAAAGGCGTCGCGACCCACCCCGGCGCGATGGCGTTGACGTTGATGTGGTAAGGGGCCCCCTCAAGAGCGAGCGTGCGCATCAACATCAGCTCGCCGCCCTTACTGCAGTCGTAGTCCGCTGCGCCAGAGCGAGGGAACTTGTCGTGGACGGACGTGATGTTGATGCACTTGCCGCCGCCGCCGCTCGCCTTCTCGCGCTCCCTCATGAAGCGTCGCGCGCAGAAGAAGTAACCGTAGAGGTTCGTCTTGATCGCGTTGTCCCAGGTCCCCGTGTCGAGATCCGCGACCTTCTTGCCGGAAGCGTCCACGCCGGCGTTGTTCACCAGTATGTCGACATGCCCGAACTCCCGGAGCGCCCGGTCGAACATCTCCTCGACCTGTCGCTCGTCGCGCACGTCGGCGTTAACGACGATTGCGCGGCGTCCAGCTGATTCGACCCGTCGTCTGGTCTCCTCGGCGCCTTCGTCGTCGATCAGGTAGTCCACCACCACGTCAGCGCCCTCGTGTGCGAAGGCCACCGCCGTCGCCTGCCCGATCCCCGAGTCCGAGCCGGTGATCACGGCGACCTTTCCCTGCAGCTTGATACCCATGTCGATCATCCTCCCCTGGTGTCAGATCCGGTCCGCCGAGCCGCGTCCATGGTAGCTACCCGCGACCGGTCTCCGGCACACCCGGACGTTCGCCGCCGCCCGCCGCCGACGGCCCCTGCCGCGCGAGCGTGAGTCGCCAGGCCGCGTTGATCAGACCGACATGCGAGAACGCCTGGGGGAAGTTGCCCAGCAGCTCACCCGTTCCGATCCCCGCTTCCTCGGATAGAAGCCCGAGGTCGTTGGCAAGAGCGGTGGTCCGCTCGAACAGCCGCGCGCCGCGCTCGACCTCGCCCGCGAGCACCAGGCATTCCGAGAGCCAGTAGCTGCAGATGAGGAAGCCGTTCGGTTCGCCGTCCCAGCGTCTGACCAGACCGTCGACCCTGAGGCGCTCCTCGATCGCCCGGATCGTCGCGCGCATCCGCTCGTCGGTCGCATCGATGAAGCCGACGAGAGGCAGCAGGAGGACCGATGCGTCCAGGCGGTCGGAGCCGAGAGCTCCCGCGAAAGCACCGAGGTCGTCGTTCCAGGCCTCGGCCAGCACCCGCTCCTTCACCTCGGCCCGGGCCCGCACCCAGCGGCCGATCCGCGACTCGGCCTCCAGGCGCTCTGCGAGCTTGACGGCCCGGTCGAGGGCCACCCAGCACATCACCTTCGATGATGTGTAGTGACGCTCCTCGTCGCGCGCCTCCCACATGCCGGCATCCGGCTCGCGCCACTCCCGCTCCGCCCGATCGGCATAGCCGACGAGCAGCTCCCTCGTCTCGGCATCCATCGGCCCGAGCTGGTCGCGCAGCAGGTACGCGGCGTCCAGCACCTCGCCGAGGACATCCAGCTGTCGCTGCATCCAGGCGTCGTTGCCGACGCGTACGGGTGAGCTGTCCGCGAACCCTTCCAGGTGAGGCAGGCTGTGCTCGGTCAGGTCACGTCTTCCGGTCACTCCGAAGACGATCTGCACGGTCTGCTCGGAAAGGGGACCTCCGGCACGGCAGAGCCAGTCGAAGAACCTCGTCGGCTCATGCGGGCAAGCGGCCACCCATTGGGCGAACATCGTCAGGCTGGCATCGCGCAACCACGCGAACCTGTAGTCCCAGTTCCACGTCCGGCCAAGAACCTCGGGCAGAGACGTGGTCCCGGCCGCCGCGAGAGCCCCCGTCGGCTGGAACGTAAGGCCCTGCAGCACGAGGGCGCTCAGCCTCACGTTCTCCAGGTAGAGGCCCTTGTAACCTCTGTGCAGCGCCGCCCACGACCTCCAACCCTCCAGCGTGTCCTCGATGGAGCCTTCAGCGGCCGGACACGGCTGATCGCTGGAGAGCGCTTCTCGGTAGCCGAGACGGAAGGTGAGCGACTGCCCCGCCCGCAGTCGGAAGCGCGAGCGCGCCGCGGACCCCTCCAGCGAGACCGGGGCATCGGTCTCGAGCGTCAGCACGATCTCGCCCCCGCGAGCGATGTAGCGCCCGTCCTGGTGAGCGAATCGAGACGCCGTGAGCCCGTATTCGAAGCGGGGCGCAAGCTCCATCTCCATCTCGACGTCTCCGCGCAGGCCGTCCACGCGACGCATGAGCACATGCGGGACACGAAGCCCGACGTCGTGACCTCGAGCGCCGCGCTCGAACAGGAGCGTGTCGGTGAGGGCGACCGACCCGTCAGGGGTCGTGAACTCGGTTCGGAGGACGAGGGAGTCGGCGAGATACGCACGCTGAGCGCGGAACGTGCCCAGCGGGCGGATGCGCCAGTGCCCGGCCGACGTGCCCAGCAACCGTCCGAAGACCGACGGCGAATCCAGACGAGGCAGGCAGTACCAGTCGACCGACCCGCTCGTGTCCACCAGCGCGATACTCTGGCAGTCCGAGAGGAACCCGTAGTCCGAGATGCCCATCACCGGCCGCCTCTCACGAGCGTCGTCGAGGTGAAGGCGGCCGCCTCAACTCCTCGGCCGCCGAGATGTACGCCTCCGAGTACGTGGGGAACTGGATGATGGTCTCGAACAGCGACTCGGCCGAGATGCCCTCACGAACGGCCAGCGCGGCGAGGTGTATCCACTCTCCCGACAGCGGCGCCACCGCCGTCGCGCCGACGATCGCCCGCGTGTTCGCATCGGCGACGAGCGTGAGGAAGCCGCGCGCGTCACGCTCCTGGATGTACGGGCGCCCTAGGCTGCTCATCTCGACCGTCGACGCGACGACGTCCATCTCCTTGCGTGCGGCCTCCTCGGCGGACACCCCTACGAAGGCGATCTCGGGGTCGCTGAAGACGACTCGGGGCACGGCCCGGTAGTCCAGCGTCCGCTCCTCACCCACGATCCCGTCGGCGACGAGACGCCCCTGGTACTTGGCCACGTGCGTCAGCATCGCAACGCCCGTCACGTCGCCCACGGCCCACACGCCCTCGCCCGCGCGCCCGTGCTCGTCGATCGGGATGCCCCGCTCCGCGTTCTCGATGCCGAGCGTCTCGAGCCCGTAGCCGCTCACCCGCGCGCGCTTGCCTGTCGCGACGAGCAACTCCGCCGCTTCCACCGTCGAACCGTCGTCCAACTCGAGGCGCTTGCCGCCAGCGGTGCGCGACACGCGCCGCACCTGGGCTCCGAACCGCAAACCGACACCGTCGGCTTCCAGCGCATCCGCGAGCATGTCCCCGACGCGGATGTCTTCATTCGCGAACAACCGGGACTGACGCGTGATGAGCGCGACGGCGGAGCCGTAGCGGGCAAGCATCTGCCCGAGTTCGATGCTCGCCGGGCCGCCGCCGACGACCGCGACGCTCTCCGGGACGCGCTTCATGCTCGTGACCTCGTGCGTCCCCCAGTGGCCGCTCTCGGCCAACCCTTCGATCGGCGGCACGAACGGGTCGCCGCCGGTCGCAACAACGATGTTCCTCGTCCTCAGTTCGGTCTCGCCGGCGATCACGACACCCGGCCCCTCTATACGGGCTTCGGTCTTGAAGACGGCAACGCCCATCTCCTGGTACTCGCGTACCTGCCTGGAGTCATCCCAGTCCCGGGTCATGTAGTCGCGGTAGGCCGACACGGCTTCCCAATCGATAGCGACGTCGCCGGTGCCGTATCCGCGCCTCGCCTCGGCGCGGACGCCGACAGGATGCAGCAGAGTCTTGCTGGGGATGCACGCCCAGTACGTGCACTCTCCCCCGATGAGAGAGCGCTCGATCAGAGCCACGCGCTTGCCCCGCCCGGCGAGCCGCCAGGCCACCGATTCCCCGCCCGCACCCGCTCCGATCACCACTGCATCGAAGTGCTCGTCCACTTGGCGCCTCCTCAGCCGGGATCCCTCTCCTCGGAAGTGTTCCCTGTTGCGGAACGGCGCTCGTGCGGGCGGTGGTAGAATCCTTGCGGCCGATGCCGCGTCGGGACGCGCCGCACCGGCGGCGCGAACCCTTCTCACCGAGGAGAGTCGAGACGTGTCTCCCTTCGCAGTCAACGACCTCGCGCTGCAGCCGATCGCGGAGAAGATCCTCGCCGGCGAGCGCCTGTCCGCCGAGGACGGCCTCGCGCTGTACCGCAGCCCCGACCTCCTGGGCATCGGGCAGCTCGCGAACCACGTGCGGCGGCGCCTCAACGGCGACCGCGTGCACTTCATGGTCAACCGCCACATCAACCCCACCAACATCTGCGAGAACCGCTGCAAGTTCTGCGCGTTCTCCCGCAGTAAGGGGCAGGACGGCGCGTACGAGATGACGCTGGAGGAGGTCGTGCGCGCGGCCGAGGAGTCCGTCCCTCAGGGCGCCTACGAGGTGCACGTCGTAGGCGGGCTGCACCCGGACTGGCCCTTCGAGTTCTACGTCGAGATGATCCGCCGCCTGCGCGAGGCGCTGCCGCGGCACGTCATCATCCAGGCCTTCACCGCGGTGGAGATCGAGTACTACGCGAAGATCAGCGGGCTCACCACGCTCGAGGTCCTGAAGCGACTGAAGGACGCGGGCCTCGATGCGATGCCCGGCGGCGGCGCGGAGATCTTCTCCGAGCGGGCGCGGCTGGCCGCCTGGGAGAAGAAGACCTCCGCCGAGGACTGGCTCCGCATCCACGGCGAGGCGCACGGGCTGGGCATCGCGACGAACTGCACGATGCTCTACGGCCACATCGAGACGCTCGAGGAGCGCGTCGACCACCTGATCCGCCTGCGCGAGCGGCAGGACGTCTCCGGCGGCTTCCTCGCGTTCATCCCACTGGCGTTCCACCCGCTGAACACCGAGCTCGCCAACCTGCCCGGCACCACCGGCTACGACGACCTCAAGACGCTCGCGATCGCGCGCCTGATGCTCGACAACATCCCGCACGTCAAAGCGTTCTGGATCATGGTCGGCCTCAAGATGGCGCAGATATCGACGGCCTTCGGGGTCGACGACATCGACGGCACCGTGGTGGAGGAGCGGATCACCCACATGGCCGGCGCCACCACGCCCGAGGCGCTCTCGCGCGAGGAGCTGCTCTCGCTGATCGTGGAGACCGGCCACACGCCCGTGGAGCGCGACACGCTCTACAACGTCATCCGCGTCTACGGGCTGGACCCCGCGACGGGCGCGTGCCGCGTGGTGAGCGGCGAGCCCGTGGGCGCGGAGGCGGGGTAGGCGGATGGCGACCCGTCCCCGCCTCGGTCACATCCAGTACCTGAACTGCCTGCCGCTGTACTACGGTTTGGTGAAGCAGGACGTGCTGCTCGACGTCGATCTCGTGAAGGCCGCGCCGCGCGACCTCGGCTCGCGGCTGCTCGCGGGTGAGCTGGACGTGGCGCCGATACCGGCGATCGAGTACGCGCGCCATGCCGAGGAGCTCGCGCTGCTGCCCGACATCGCGATCAGCTCCGACGGTGAGGTCCAGTCGATCCTGCTGCTCTCCAAGCTGCCCGCCACCGACCTCGGCGGCCGCACCGTGGCGCTCACCGACACCTCGCGCACCTCACAGGTGCTCGCCCGGGTGCTGCTCGGGCGCCGCTGGGGCGTGGAGGCGCAGTACTGGGAGATGCCGCCCGACCTCCCCACCATGCTGCGCGAGGCCGACGCCGCTCTGCTCATCGGCGACGACGCTCTGCGCGCGTACTGGGAGCCGCCCGAAGGGCTGATCGCGTACGACCTCGGCACCGAGTGGACGGCGTGGACCGGACTGCCGATGGTCTACGCCGTGTGGGCGGTGCGCGCCGCCTACGCCGAGGAGTGCCCCGAGGGCGTGCGGGCGATCGCCGAGGGGCTGCGGC
Source organism: Coriobacteriia bacterium (assembly GCA_014859305.1). Lineage (NCBI taxonomy): Bacteria > Bacillati > Actinomycetota > Coriobacteriia > Coriobacteriia bacterium. Next base: position 17,228 of record JACUUM010000039.1, on the reverse strand, counting down.
GCTCGCTGGCCTACTGCCGCGCGAACCTCGACGAGATCTCCGAGCACGCCGCGCGGTGGGAGCCGTTCCCCCCCGAGCGGTTCCGCAGCTACTTCGACGCCCTCGTGTTCCGCTTCGAGCCGCGCTTCCGGCGGGGGCTGCGGCGCTTCCTCGATGAGGCCCACGCGGTCGGCCAGCTCGACCGGGTGCCCGAGCTGCGCGTGCTGGAGGACGCGTGAACGCCCCGTCGTACCCTGCCAGCGCCGCCGCCGCGCTCGCCCGCTCGGCGGCCTCCGGCGAGCTCCGCCTCACCGGGGACCAGGCGCTCGCGCTCCTGCGCGACGGCGACCTGCTGGCCCTCGGCGCCGCCGCCTCGCTGATGCGCGAGCGGCTGCACCCCGAGCGCGAGGTCACGTTCATCGTCGACCGCAACGTCAACTACACCAACGTCTGCGTCAGCGGCTGCCGCTTCTGCGCCTTCTATCGCGACCCGGAACACCCCGAGGCCTACGTGCTGCCGCCCGAGGAGCTCTACGTCAAGGTGGAGGAGACACTGGCGCTCGAGGGGACCGCGATCCTGCTGCAGGGCGGGCTGCACCCCGACCTGCCGCTCGAGTGGTACGAGGAGATGCTGCGTTCGCTCAAGGCACGCTACCCCATCTACGTGCACGGCTTCGGCCCGCCCGAGGTCGTCCACCTCGCCAAGCTCTCCGGCGAGCCCACCCGCGAGGTCCTGCGCCGCCTGCGCGACGCCGGTCTGGACTCGCTGCCCGGCGGGGGCGCCGAGATCCTGGTGGACCGCGTCCGCTCGCACGTCTCGCCACGCAAGGCCACCTCGCGCGAGTGGCTCGACGTCATGCGCGAGGCGCACGCGCTGGGCATGTCGACCACGGCCACGATGATGTTCGGCGGCGTGGAGACGCTCGAGGACCGGGTCGCGCATATGGCGCGCGTCCGCGAGGTGCAAGACGAGGCGCTCGCGGCGGGTGCCGTGGGCTTCCGCGCGTTCATCCCCTGGTCGTTCCAGCCGGGCAACACGCCTCTGGCCGAGGACGCCACGCTCGGCGGCGACGAGCCGCTGGCGGCGGCGAGCGGGTGGGACTACCTGCGCACGCTCGCGGTCGCGCGACTGTTCCTGGACTCAGTCACGAACCTGCAGGCGTCCTGGGTGACGCAGGGCGCCAAGATCGGCCAGCTCGCGATCGCTTTCGGCGCCAACGACATGGGCTCGACGATGATCGAGGAGAACGTGGTGGCGGCGGCCGGGACGCGCTTCATGCTCGCCCGCGAGGAGCTGGTGCGCCTCATCCGAGACGCCGGATTCACTCCGGTGCAGCGAGACACGCTCTACCGCGAGGTGCGCCGGTTCGAGTAGGCGGTACGCGATCTCCCCTATGGGCCGAACTTCTCGATCCGCCAGCCCTCGGGCGTCTCCTGGAGCGTGACGCGGAAGACGTACAGGCCGCTCTGGCTGAGCATCGCTTGGTCCGGGTAGGAGACGTCGCACTCCACGACCAGCACCACCCTGCCGGAGTCGGCATCGGTGCCGCTCTCGTCGCGCGTCACGGACAGCACCTCGACCGACTCCGCACCCGAAAGGGCGCGAGTGGCTTCCAGAGCCGCCGTCGTCACCACGCTCCCGAGATCCTCCCGGTCGCCCCCCTGCGCCGCGGTGATGTAGCGATCCACGACGCCCCTGGCGGCCTCGACGTCGACCTCGCTGACCGCCATCGCCTTGGCCTTCGGGGCGGGATCGGGAGGCGCTACCGGCACGCACCCGCCAAGGAGCGCCGCTCCAACGATCGCGAGCAACGTCGCCGCAGGCAGTGCCGGGTGCATGGATGTCTCCCTCGGTCAGCGCGATGGTGCCCTATTCCCACCTCCTCGGGAGTACGAACGAGGGATTTCCTGGCAGCGCCCGCCGCCTCCCGCTCGCGCCCCCGGCGGTGGGGGAACATACCGGGTTCGAGAAGGGAGGACGCCGATGGACCGCTTCCGGCTAGCGCTTCTTGCGATCACCCTGTCCGCCGCCGCGGCGACGCTCGGCGCGTCGTCGGTGGGTTGCACCCGATGCCGGCCTGCGCCGCCTCCCGAGGAACCCGCCGCGCTGTGGCCGCTCACAGGCGAGGAGGCGCCGAGCGAGGACGCGATCCGGGAGCGCATCGTGTCCGTCAAGATCGAGAACGCGGCGGCGGCCAGGCCGCAGACGGGCCTGTCCGAGGCCGACGTCGTGTACGAGACACTCACCGAGGGCGGCATCACCCGGTTCAACGCGATCTTCCACTCGCGCTCGCCCGAGCGCGTGGGACCCGTCCGCAGCGCTCGTCTCTCGGACCTCTACATCGTGCCGCAGTACGGCGCCATCTTCGCCTACTCGGGCGCCAACCGGACGGTGCTCGACCGGATCGCGGCATCGGGCATCGAGGACGCCGGAACGCCCACGACCGCCGAGCCCTACCAGCGCAGCGCCGAGCGCTCCGCGCCGCACAACCTCTACACGGGCATCGGTGGCCTGCGGGCGGCCGCCGAGGCGAAGGGCTTCCCGACGGAGGCCGATCCGCCGGAGCTGCGCTTCGGCGAGGCACCGGAGACCGAGGCGGCCAGCGGGACCGTCGTCACCGTGCCGTTCCGGGCGCAGAACCGTGTCACCTGGCGCTGGGACGAAGCGGCGGAGCGCTACCTGCGCGAGATCAACGGCGAGCCGCACGTGGACACGGAGGAGGACACGCCGTACTCGGCGGCCAACGTCGTCGTGGTGTTCGCGGCGACGATGGAGGGGGACCGGCCCGGCACCACGGAGATCCGGCTCACCGGCTCCGGTGAGGCGCTCGTGCTGCGCGGGGGGCGGCGCTTCGAGGGCGGATGGTCGGCCGAGGAAGGTTCGCCGCCGCGCTTCAGCACCACGGCCGGGGAGGAACTGCGGCTTGCGACCGGGCCTACTTGGATCGAGGTGGTGCCGAACGGCTTCCCGATCGAGACGGAGTGAAGAGCCGCGCGAGCCGCTAGCCCTCGCCCTGCAGCCGCTCGAGCTCGGCCAGCGCCTTGCGCAAGGATTCGCGAGCCGTCTCGTCGGTCTCCTCGGCGATCGCGTCCAGGATGTAGGGTTGCGCGTCGGCCGAGCCCGTCGAAGCCAGCAGCCGCGCGAGTTGGACGCGCAGCTCGCTCTCGGTGCATATCTCGATCTGTGCCCCGAGCGCGTGCACGTACTCGTGGCCGGACATCGGACACCGCCTCTCCCGCCCCCCGTGCGAGTATAGCCTCGCGCGACGGAGGGTTCGAGAGGCTCCACGCCTAGCCGCCGCTCCGGTACCTGCCGGCGCCCACGGCCGTCCTGTTCCGCTGCCGCATCCAGTCGACGAGCTGCCGGTCCAAGCCGAACTCATGCTCGGTGAGCCAGTCGCGCAGGAAGGACTGGAGCGGCCCCACGCCCAGCATCTCGCCCGCGCGGAACTCGAGAACGCGGAGCCGCGTGTACGCCTTGAACTCCCTGTGCCGCTCCACCATCTCCCTGGTGGGGACGGGAGGGTAATCGACCTGCTCCATCAGGTCCTCTTCCGCGTCGAAGTGCGTCAGCGCGAATTCCGTCACCCGGTCGAGCACGTGGAGCACGGCGCCGTGATCCTCCGATCTGAACTCGGCGTCGTCCAGCTCGTCGACCAGGCCGATCAGCTCGCGGTGCTGCTGGTCGATCATCGGATGGCCGGTCTCCATCGATTCGTCCCAGGTGCTCACCATCCGCGCGCACCTCCTTCCCGAAGGGCCCGGTGGCCGACGGGAGCGCGATCGCCGCCGCGGCAGGCCCAGCGCCGACCACGGGGTGGCGGGTCCGCCTCGGACGGGGTTCTTCCCGCATGACGGCGCGCGATACCGCGCCGGAGCGGGTAGCCTCCCCTCCTCCCTTCGTCTACGCTTCTCGTCGAGGAGGTCACGATGCCCGACCCCACGATCCCCCGCTCTGACGTAGGTATCTGCGGCGGCAGCGGCACGCTGTCGCTGGGGACCGCGGGCGGGCTGCCCGACGAGCGCGTCGAGATCCTTGCCGACGGCCTCGTCTTCGAGACGCCGTTCGGCCGCTCGCCCGCCTTCACGCACTTCCGGGTGGCGGGCGGGTCCGGCCCGCGCGACGCGCTCGCCGTCCGCATGCACGGGTGGCGCCGGGGCGTGAAGCGCGCCGACGCCAGCCTGCAGACGTTCTGGGTGTTCGCCGAGGCGGGCGTGAGGAAGGTGCTGGCCGACGGCGGCGTCGGCTCGCTCAACCACCTGCTCGACCCGCGCGACGTGGTGCTGCCGACGGACTTCATCGACCTGACGGCGCGCCAGGACATCTACGTGCGCGGGGACCACCTGCTCATCATGCGGCGGCCCATCTGCCCCGACCTTCACGGCGCCCTCTCACGCGCTGCCGCGCGTCGTCTCCTCGGCGAGGCGGGCGAGTCTCGAGACGGCGCGGGCGAGCCCGGACGCCGCATCTTCCCTCGCGGGACGTACCTCGTCACCGGCGGCCCGCGCTTCGAGTCCCCCGCCGAGGTCGACTACATGCGCCGCCTCGGCGGCGACGTCATCGGCCAGTCGCTGTCCCCCGAGGTCTTCCTCGCGCGTGACATAGGCGCGTGCTACGCCGGCATCTACATGGTGGTGAACTACGCGGAGGGCGTCGTGAGGGACTGGGAGCACTCGGAGCTCGAGGCGATCTTCCACGAACGGGCGGCCTCGGTCGCCGGCTGCGTGATCGACGCGGTGGCCTCCGCGGACCTCGGCTTCGGCTGCGGCTGTCCCGAACTGCGCAAGCCCAGCCTGCTCGGCTTGCCCGAGGAGTAGGCGTGCTGCTGACCGCGGACTGGGCGCTGCCCGTCTCCGGTCCCCCGGTGCCCGGCGGCGCCGTGGCGGTCCGCGGAGCGCACATCGCCGCGGTCGGTCCGGCCGAGGAGTTGCGCCTCGCCTTCCCGAACACGAAGGAGCACGCCTTCTCGGGCTGCGTCCTGACCCCGGGGCTCGTCAACGCGCACACGCATCTGTCGCTGACGGCTCTCGGGGGGCTGCTGCCCTCGGCCCCGTTCCCCGAGTGGGTGCGCCTGCTGGCCGAGGTGCTCAGGGGCCTGGGACCCGACGACCTGGCCGCCTCGGCGTCGCTCGGGGCGCTCCGCTGCCTGCGCTGCGGCGTGACGGCCGTCGGCGACGTGGCCTACGGGCCCGAGGCGCTGGCCGCTGCCGCCGACCTCGGGCTGGGCGGGGCGTTCTTCTGGGAGGTCTTCGGCACGACGAAGCGCGGGCTGGAGGAACGCCTGGCCGCCGCGGAGTACCCCGCCGGCGATGCCGGTTGCGGCCCTCGCGCCACGTGCGGCCTGACGCCGCACTCGATCTACACCTCGGGGCCGGGGCTGCTGCGAGCGGCCTGGCGAGCCGCCCGAGAGTCCGACCGGCCCATGATGCTCCACGTGGCGGAGTCGGCCGCCGAGATGCGTCTGGCCGCGTCCGGCGACGGTCCGCTGCGGCCGGTGGCTCGCAGGCTCGCTCACCGCTTCCGCGTCCCACGCGCAAGCCCCGTCTCGTACCTGACCCGGCTGGGCGTGCTGGAAGGCACCGTCGCGGTCCACTGCGTGCACCTCGCGCACGGCGACGCCGAGCGGCTCGCCGCGAACGCCGGCGGCGTCGTGCTGTGCCCGACGTCCAACGAGTTCCTCGAGAACGGTCCTCCCCCGGTGGCGTGCCTGCGCGCCGCCGGCTGCCGCCTCGCCGTGGGCACCGATTCCGCGGCGAGCGCCCCGGAAGCCTGGGTGATCGGCGAGGCACGGCTGCTGGCCTCGCTCGACGCGGGCTTGTCGCCCGAGGCGCTGCTGCGGATGCTCACGGCCGACGGAGCCGAGACGCTCGGCGTCGGCGACCGGTTCGGGACGCTGGAGGAGGGCAAGCAAGCCGACGTCGTCGCCTTCCGCCTCGGCCCGAGCCCGGACCCCGTCCGGACGCTGTTGCAGTCCGCCTCGCCCGAGGACGTCGAGGCGGTGATGACGGGGGGCGTCTGGCGGATACTCGAGCGAAGGCCCGCGTTCGGCGAGCTTCAGCTCGAGCAGGCCGCCGAGGGTGTGCGCTCAAAGGCCGCCGAGCTGCTGCGGCGCGCGGAGTCGCGCCCCGGCCGGGACGGCGATCCGCCGGTGCGACACTAGATGTAGTACATCGGGGCGGCCTCTGCGTCGAGCTCGGCCTGCCGCCGGGCCAGATCCGCGATGGTGACGCCGGCGAGGAAGGCCTCCAGCGCGTGGGCCGCCTCCTGCCACATCTCGGCCACCGAGGAACCGCTGGTATGAGGCACGTCGAGCACCTCGCCCTGGACGGCCCTGACGACCTCCGCCACGGTGATCTCCTCGGCTCGCCGCGTGAGCGCGCAGCCGCCGCCGGCGCCGCGCTGGCAGCTGACGATCCCGCGCTTGCCCAGCAGCGTGAGCTGCTGCTCGAGGAAGCGCTTGGGCAGCCGCAGCTCCGCGGCGAGCTCTCCCGCCACGACCGGCGTCCCCTCCGGCAGGCGAGCCATCGCCGAAAGGGCCCTGAGCACGTAATCGAGGCGTTGCGAGACGCGCACCTACCCCACCGCCTCCCAAAGCACCGTCGTGAGGTACCTCTCCCCGGTGGAGGGCGCCACGGTCGCGACCACCTTGCCCTCCATCTCCGGTCTCGCCGCGACCCTCAGCGCCGCGGCCACGTTCGCTCCCGAGGAGATGCCGACCAGCAACCCTTCCTCGGCCGCGAGACGGCGCGCGACGGTGACCGCCTCCTCGCCGGTGACCTGCTGTACCTCGTCCACGACGGACAGGTCGAGCGTCCCGGGGATGAAGTTCGCGCCGATGCCCTGGATCACGTGCGGCGCCGGCGTGAGCTGCTCCCCGGCGAGGAACTGGCGTATGAGCGGCGACTCCGCCGGCTCCACGGCCACCGCCAGAACGTCCCCGTACGCCTCCTTGAGGTAGCGGCCGGCGCCGCTTATCGTTCCGCCCGTGCCGACCCCCACCACCAGAGCACCGAGCTCGGCCTCGCCGAGGGAGACGCGGAGCTCGGGGCCGGTCGTCTCGTAGTGGACGCGCGGGTTGGCGGGGTTGTCGAACTGGCCGGGGATGAACGCGCTGTCGCGGGAGCCCGCCACCTCGACGGCGGCATCCACCGATCCCTGCATGCCGCGCTCCTTGGGCGTCAGCACCAGCTCGGCGCCGAAGGCGGCGAGCAGCTTGCGCCGCTCCATCGACATGCTCTCCGGCATGGTCAGGACGACCCGGTACCCCTGGGCGGCGCCGATCATCGCCAGCGCGATGCCCGTGTTGCCCGACGTGGGCTCGACGAGCACCGAGTGCCCCGGCTCGATGAGGCCGCGCTCCTCGGCGTCGGCGATCATCGAAAGGCCGATGCGGTCCTTGACCGATCCGCCAGGGTTATGCGACTCGAGCTTGACCAGCACCCGAGCGGGCAGTCCATCGGCGACCCGCCTCAGGTAGACGGCGGGGGTGCCGCCTACCGTTCCCGTGACCGAATCGAACGCGTCCGCCATCGGAACCTCCTCGGCGCGCGCGAACGCGCGCTGCTTCGTGCGCCGTCGTGCCTCGCAGGCAAGATGATACCCCGTCCGTGGGAGCAGATAAAGCATCAAACGCATGTCTAATATGTTCTTGGGAATCGTTCGGGAAGGAACGCATCGGGACCCGTCGAAGAACGCGAAGGTGACCATAGAGGGACGAACCGGCCTCAACCACTCGCCCCATCACCCTCGCGGCGTCTCCGTCCTGCCGATACGGACGCGCCCGCGACACCGGGCCGTCCGCGGCTCGGTGCGTCGCGTACAAGCCGGTCCGACCTCCGCGCCTCGCCCCGCGACGGCTGAGTGGTGACCGCGCCCGCCCGGGCGCACGTGCTGGCGTGACGGGCCGGGCCGGGTGGCGTGCCGGATCGCCGGCCGGCACGTCATCCGCCCGCCCTCACCGACGAGACGGCCGTCCCCCCCTGAGCCGCCCGTCTCGTGCATCCCGATGCGGTGAAACCGCGACGATCCGGCATATCTCCGCCGGGATTCAAGGGTTCCATCGACGGGTGGCGAATCATACATCGGGTGCAAGGCGGACGTCGGCCTCGATCTTCGCGTTCCCCGCCTATCGAGGCGCGCTCCCCGAGACGCTCGGTCTCGTTCGCGCGCCTGCCGAACAACCTGAGACGGGACTTGAAGAAGGCCGGTGCGATCGGCTTCCACCCGCGTGCGCGGGCAGCTCCCGCGCGCCCTGATGCAGGGGACTGCACGCCGGGACACAAGGAGGTGGGACGTGCAACTCACGAGAAGGGGCTTCCTCAGACTGGGTGGCGCCGTCATGGCGTCGGGAGCCCTCGAGGAGATCCTCGGACCACGGATCGCCGTGGCCGAGGAGAGTCCGCAGGTGCTCCGCGTCAAGGAGGCGGTGGAGTCGCCGACGGTGTGTTGTTTCTGCTCCGTCGGGTGCGGCGGGATCTGCTCGGTCGTCGATGGGAAGCTGGTCGCGCTGGAGGGCGACCCCGACCACCCCATCAACCAGGGGACGCTGTGCGCCAAGGGCGCGGCGCAGTTCAACCTGCACGCGGTCTACGACCCCGACTCCGGTGAGGTCCGCGTCAACCCGGCCCGGCAGCAGAAGGTGCTCTATCGGGCACCGAACGGATCGGAGTGGGAGGAGAAGGACTGGGAGTGGGCGGTCTCCGAGATCGCCAAGCGCGTCAAGGCGACCCGTGACGCCTCGTTCGTGACCAAGGACGACGCCGGCGTCACGGTCAACCGCACCGAGGCCATCGGCTCGCTCGGAGCGGCGGCGCTGGACAACGAGGAGTGCTACCTGCTGCACAAGCTCAACCGCGCCCTCGGCCTGGTCTACATCGAACACCAGGCCCGCATATGACACAGCTCGACCGTTGCCGGTCTTGGCAACTCGTTCGGGCGAGGCGCGATGACGAACCACTGGATCGACTTCCGCAACGCGGACGCCGTCCTCGCCATAGGCGGTAACAACGCCGAGAACCATCCGATCTCGATGAAGTGGGTGAACGAGGCGCGGGCCAAAGGCGGCAAGTACATCGTCGTGGACCCGAGGTTCACCCGCAGCGCCGCCGTCGCCGACATCTACGCTCCGATCCGCTCGGGCACGGACATCGTCTTCTTCGGCGGGCTGATCAACCACATCCTGACCAACGACCTCATGCACGAGGAGTACGTGGCGAACTACACGAACGCCTCGTGGCTCGTCTCCGGCGACTACCGCTTCGATGAGGGCATGTTCTCGGGATACGACGAGGCCAAGCGCGCGTACGACGCCGCCACCTGGGAGTACGAGTTCGAGGGCGAGACCGAGTGGGACACCTCGGAGACCGGGCCCTACGCGTGGACCCAGAGTCCCGGGACCCCCTCGTTCACGCTGCCGAAGGCGAAGGTGCCGAAGAAGGACGCGACGCTGAAGCACCCGCGTTCGGTCTTCCAGCTCATGAAGGAGCACTACGCCCGCTACACACCCGAGATGGTCGAGCGTGTCTGCGGGATGCCGGCGGACAAGTTCCTCGAGGTGGCCGACGTCTACTGCGCGACCGGACAGCCGGGCAAGGCGGGCACGGCGCTGTACGCCATGGGTCTCACGCAGCACACCAAGGGCTCGCAGAACATCCGCGCGCTCTCACTGGTGCAGCTGCTGCTCGGCAACATGGGCATCGCCGGCGGCGGCATCAACGCCCTGCGCGGCGAGGCCAACGTGCAGGGCTCCACGGACTTCGGCGCGTTGTGCCACATACTGCCCGGGTACTACACCACGCCCCTGGCCTCCAAGCATCCGAGTCTGGCCGCGTACCTGGAGAAGGAGACGGCCTATGCCGGCTACTGGTCGAACAAGCCGAAGTTCCTCGTCAGCCAGCTGAAGGAGATGTGGGGCGAGCACGCGAAGGCCAAGAACGACTACCTCTACGACTACCTGCCGAAGGTGGCGGACAACAACCACACCTTCGTGGGCCTGTTCGACGCCATCGACAAGGATGTGATCAAGGGGCTGCTGCTGTGGGGCATGAACCCGGCAGTGGGCGGCCCCAACAGCGTGTGGGCGAGGCAGTCGCTCGCCAAGCTCGACTGGATGGTGGCCGTGGACCTCTGGGAGACGGACACGGCCCAGTTCTGGAAGGCGCCGGGCACCAAGCCCGAGGAGATCGGCACCGAGGTCTTCCTGCTGCCCGCCGCGTGCCACTACGAGAAGCAGGGGTCGATCTCGAACTCCGGCCGCTGGATCCAGTGGCGCTACAAGGCCGTCGACGCGCCGGGTGAGGCCAGAGACGACGGCGAGATCATGGACGAGCTGTTCAAGGCGATCCGCGCGGAGTACGAGACGGCGGGCGGGACCTTCCCGGACCCGATCACGAAGCTGCACTGGGACTACGAGACCGACGGGCACTTCGACATAGAGAAGGTCGCCCTTGCGATCAACGGCTACACCGTCGCCGACGGAGCGCCTGTCGTGAACTTCACGAAGCTCACCGCCGACGGCTCGACGGCGTGCGGCAACTGGATCTACTCCGGCTACTACAACGTCGCCGGAGCTCCGCCGGAGCAGCAGCCCACCGGTTCCCGTGACAACGACGACGCCACCGTCGACGGCCTCGAGGGCGGCGTGGGCTCCTACTCCAAGTGGACGTTCGCCTGGCCGGTCAACCGGCGCATCATCTACAACCGCGCGTCCTGCGATGCGGAAGGCCGGCCTTACAACCCGGACAAGGCCCTCGTGAAGTGGGACGGGACGCGGTGGCTGCGCAACGACGTCCCCGACTTCGCCTTCCAGACAGCGGCACCGGAGCCCGTGCCCATCCCTCCGGAGAAGTGCCCCGCCTTCATGATGAACCCCGAGCTCGTCGCGCGTTTCTTCGCCAAGGGCATGAAGGACGGCCCGTTCCCCGAGCACTACGAGCCCTACGAGAGCCCGGTCGAGAACGCGCTCTCCGCCACGCGCAACAACCCGGCGGTGAAGGTCTGGGACTCGGCCAAGCTCGGGACGGCCGAGAAGTACCCCGTCGTCATGACCACGTTCCGCGTCGTGGAGCACTGGCAGACCGGCGCGATGTCGCGCAACATGCCCTGGCTCGTCGAAGCGATGCCGAGGATGTTCGTGGAGATCTCCAAGGAGCTGGCCGAGGAGAAGGGCATCGCCAACGGCGACATGGTCACGTTGCGGAACGAGCGCGGTTCGATCACCTGCAACGCCATGGTCACGCCCCGGCTCAAGCCCTTCGAGATCGACGGACGTACCGTGCACCAGATCGCCGCACCCTGGCATTGGGGCTACGGCTCCGAGAACTGCAAGGGCGCGATCGCGAACGACCTCACCCCGAACGTCGGCTGCCCGAACACGACGATCCCCGAGTACAAGGCCTTCCTCGTCGACATCAGGAAGGGGGCATAGACGATGGCTGACGTCAAGGACATGGCCATCCTGTACGACACCTCCAAGTGCACGGCGTGCAAGGGGTGTCAGGTGGCCTGCAAGCAGTGGAACCAGCTGCCCTCTCCGCTGAAGGACTCGGCGTACGAGTTCTCGGGGAGTTACGAGAACCCGAGCGAGCTCGGCCCCGCGACGTGGCTGCGCATGACCTTCAACGAGGTCGAGCCGGACGACGGGGGCGTGCAGTGGAACTTCGGCCGGCAAGGTTGCCTGCACTGCACCGACGCGACGTGCGAGACCGTCTGCCCCGTCGGGGCCATCCGCCGCGCCTCCACCGGAGCGCTGGCGCTCGACCGGGAGAAGTGCATCGGGTGCCGCTACTGCGTGAACTCTTGCCCCGCGGGCGTGCCCCACTGGGACGCGGTGGCCAACAAGACGTCCAAGTGTCGCATGTGCGAGGACAGGGTCGTCAACGGGCTGCAACCGGCCTGCGTCTCGACCTGTCCCACGGGCGCGCTCAGTTTCGGCCGGCGCGACGAGATGGTCTCCGCCGCTCGGGAGCGCCTCACCGGGCTTCACGGGGGCGGACACACGAAGGCCGAGGTCTTCGGCATCGACGAGCTGGGCGGGACCCACGTGCTGACGGTGGCCCACCGGGGCGCCGAGGCGCACGGACTGACGCCGGGCATGCAGGCGCCCTCGGCGGTCTCGCTGTGGCAGCTGCTCAAGCCGCTGGCCGCGATCGGCACGGCCGCCGTCGCCGGCGTCTTCGGCCTGTCGTTCCTGACCGGCATCGGCTATCGCCGCGACGAGCTGACGCTGGAGGACCGAGAGAAGGAGGTGGGGTAGATGCGGTACATCCAGAGGCATAGCGCGCTCAAGCGCTGGATCCACGGGATCCACACGGTCTCGTGCATGACGCTGCTCGTCACGGGCACGCTCATGTTCGTGCCCTCGATCGCCGGTTCCATCAGCCACGGCACCCTTCAGGGAGCGCGGCTGCTGCACAGGATCATGGGCGTCGTCTTCATCGCCGCTCCGCTCGCCGGACTCGCGGTCGCGCCTTCGGGCCTGGTCCACATGATGAAGAACCTCTTCGCGCGGTGGGACCGGGACGACCGGAGGTTCATGGCCATGTTCCCCAAGTACCTGTTCGCGTCCAAGACCACCCACATGCCCAAGCAGCACGAGGTCAAGTCCGGGCAGCGCCTGTCCGACGGCCTGCTCATCGCGGCCTCGGTCCTGATCGCCCTCACCGGCGTCGTGCTGTGGGGCGCATCGTTCTTCGGCCCGACGCTGGTGCTTTGGGGGCTGGTCCTGCATGACGTGGCCTTCGTGCTCGTGGCGATGATCATGGTCGCGCACGTATACCTGGGAGCCGGGGTCTTCCAGCCCTACCGCGGCTCGTGGCGGCTGATGTTCGGCAACGGCCGCGTCTCGGAGTCCGATGCCCTGTACCACTGGGGCCACTGGGCGGAGGAGGAGCTCCGCGACGGGAGCAACGTCGTCGAGGCCTGACAGCGTAGCGGACCGACGGGCGGGCGGCGCGGATCGCCGCCCGCCCGTCCGCACGCACCGTACCTGCGAGGAGGACCCGATGGACCGGCTCGTCATCGATAACCTGGAGCGGTACCGCCGCACGTCACCCGGCCTCGTGCCGATACTCGCTCTGGCCGAGTGCGTGTGGCGCGTGCAGGAGGGGTTCGAACCCCCTCCCCCCGACGCTCCTGACCCGAGCATCGCGCGCGAGGCGCTGGCGGGCGGGCAGCCCCTGCTGTCGGCCGCGCCAGCGGAAGCGGACGCCCCGCGCTTCGCCGCGGCGGCGGCCGCGCTCGCGGGAAGCCTCTCCGAGTGCGCCGAGGTGCTCTCCGAGACGCGCGGAGGGTTCTCGCTGGCCGCCGAGGCGGCGTCCGGCGTCACCACGGAGGCCCTCGAGGCGGCGCTCGCACCGGCCCCGGGGTTCTCTCGAGACGCCCTGGTGTCCCTGGGCGCCAAGGAGGACGGTCCGCTCACGTTCTCGCTCCTCGGGTTCGTGCTGTCCTCGGCGCTCACGCCGTTCCTCTCGGCGTACGCCCGGGCAGCCGTCGAGGCGCTGGGCGCCGATCCCTGGAAGGCATGGTCCTCGGGATGCTGTCCCGTCTGCGGCAGCCCCGCGGAGGTCGGGTGCGTGACCGACGAGGGAGAGCTCGCCGGCGGGCGCAGGAAGCTCTTCTGCGCGGCGTGCCGGAGCGAGTGGCCCTTCGAGCGCCTCCGCTGCGCGCGCTGTGGGACGCGCGAGCACACGCGGTTGCGGTACCTCTACGATGAGGCCGACGCCGCGCACCGCGTCCACGCCTGCGACGCGTGCCGCTCCTACCTGAAGGTCGTCTACGAGCGCGACCTGGGACGTAAGGCCTCGCCGCTGGTGGAGTCGGTCGTCGGCGGTCAGCTCGACGAGCTCGCCGCCTCCCGCGGCCTCACGCCTTTCGTTCTCGCCTCCTGAGCGCTACGCTAGGCCCGGCGCGGCCACGTGCGGCCGCCTCCCCGGCGAGCAAGGAGGCAGGATGCAGGTCCAACCCTGGTTCTGGGTCTGGGTGGCACTCTCCGCGATCCTGTTCGTGGCCGAGATCTTCACTGCGGGCTTCTTCATGCTCCCCTTCGCGGTGGGCGCTGCCGTCGCCGCGCTGCTGGAGTTCCTGGGTGTCAGCGTCGGGTGGCAGTGGGTGGCCTTCATCGGGGTATCCTCGGTGCTCCTGATCAGCCTGCGCCGCTTCGCACTCGCCGTGACGCGGGAGTCGCCGGAGCGGACGGGTGTCGACCGGCTGATCGGCCAGACGGGCGTGGTGATCGAGGATCTCGACCCCGGGTGTCTCCGGGGGCGGGTGCGGGTGGCCTCCGAGGAGTGGCGGGCCGACGCGCCGGACTGCGAGGCCATGCCGGCAGGCACGCGCGTCGTGGTCGAGCGCATAGAGGGGACGCGGCTGATCGTCACCCCCGCCGAGGGGGGATCCGCACGGGAACCGAAAGCGGGCGACTGACGCCGGCGACTGAAGGGGAGGCCTGACGATGGACATCGTCACGATCGTGTTCCTCGGGCTCATCGCGCTGTTCGTACTGTTCGTGTGGGCAATCGCGGGCATCAAGGTGATCCGCCCCTACCAGAAGGGGCTGGTGGAGCGGCTCGGCAAGTACCAGCGCACCGTCGGGCCCGGGCTGCACGTCATCGTGCCGATCATCGACAAGATCGCCAAGGTCGACATGCGCGAGAACGTGGTCGACGTCCCGCCGCAAGAGGTCATCACCAAGGACAACGTGGTGGTCACGGTGGACGCGGTGGTCTACTACGAGGCGACCGACCCCGTGAAGCTGATGTACAACGTCGCCAACTTCTACCTGGCTGCCACCAAGCTCGCGCAGACGAACCTGCGCAACGTCATCGGCGAGATGCAGCTCGACGAGTCGCTGACCAGCCGCGAGAAGATAAACGCGGCGCTGCGCCAGATCCTCGATGACGCCACCGACAAGTGGGGCGTGCGCGTGGTGCGCGTGGAGCTGCAGCGCATCGAGCCGCCGATGGACGTGACCGAGGCGATGCACCGCCAGATGAAGGCCGAGCGCACGCGGCGCGCGGTGATCCTGGAGGCCGACGGCGACAAGCAGGCCGCCATCACGCGCGCCGAAGGGGCCAAGCAGTCCGCGATCCTGCAGGCCGAGGGCCAGGCGCAGGCGATCAAGGAGGTCGCGGACGCCGAGAAGTACCAGCGCGCCGCCGTGGCCGAGGGTGAGGCGCTGGCCATCAAGAGCGTCTTCGGCGCCATCCACGAGGGGGACCCGACGCAGGACCTCATCGCGATCCGCTACCTCGAGGCGCTCAAGGCCATCGCCGAGGGCGAGGCGAACAAGGTCTTCCTGCCCTACGACGCGTCGAGCTTCATGGGCTCGATCGCCGGCATCGCGGAGCTGTTCGCCGAGCGCGGCGAGCGTCGGACCCACGGTGCCGGCCCCGCCGCTCCCGGCGCGGGCCCCGCTACACCGTGACGAACACCTCGCCGTCGCGCACCTCGACGGGGTAGGTCCTCACGTCCGCGCCCGGATGGTCTGTGTTGCCGTCGCGCACGTCGTACCGCCAGCCGTGCCACGGGCACATCACGTGATGGCCGTCGAGGTAGCCCTCGCCGAGCGGCCCGTACATGTGCAGGCACAGGTTCGACAGCGCGTAGAACTCGTCCCCGACGCGGAACAGCGCGATCTCGCGCTTACCGACCTTGACCGTCTTGCCCTGCCCGTCGGCCAGGTCGGAGGCGGCTGCGACACGCACCGTCTTCGGTCCGGGCGGTATCTCCACCGCGCCGTGCAGCTCCTCTCCGCGCTCGACATCTCCGCGGACGAACAGGCCGCACCAGCACTTCCGGACCGCACCGAAGGCGTCGAGGTAGAACGGGATGCACGGGCAGACGTACTTGGCGTGCTCCCGGCGGTCGTCGGGGCGGATCCGGCACGGACACCACACGTCCCCCTCGCTCTCGAGCAGCTCCAGCTCGCTTTCCAGCACGGCGTCCACGAACTCCGTGTCGCTGTTGAACTTGTAGCCCAGCCGCGCCACGAACGGCCCCATGTACGCCTTCAGGTCCTCGATCCTGGTGCCGGGCTCGAACAGCCTTCGGGGTGGGTCGGCCATCGCCGCGCCTCCTTGCGCCGGTGCCTCAGATGCCCAGCGTCTTCTTGATGCGCGCCTTGTCGAAGCCGACGATCACCTCTTCGCCGGCCACCACCACGGGGAACGACGTGCCTCCCGAGACCCGGCGCACCTCCTCGACGGCGTCCTCGCGCTCGGCGCCCTCGAGCTTGTCGACCTCGACCTCCTCGTACTCGACCCCCTCGTCGTCCAGGAACTTGCGCGTCATGCGGCAGTACGGGCACGTGGACAGCGCGTAGAGCTTGACCATCGCGTGCTCCCTTCCGCGGGGGCCCCTTCACGCCCCGGATCCTCCGAGGAGTATCTTCCCTTAGCCCGGCCGCGGCGTCCGCCCGTGGCGGCGTGACGGCGGCTCTGCGGCGACCGTCCCCGGCGGCGGCCCGTCGGCGCCACCGTGGCCGCCCGCCGCGGTGGGACGAGCGGGGCGGCTCGTCCCTCGGGTATGAACGCCGGGGATACGGCCGCGAGGACGAGGGGGTGCCGTGGCCGAGGATCGCAGCGCGTCGCCGTGCGAGAGCGGATCCGCGCCGCGCCGGGTAGTCATCGCGGGTGGAGGCTACGCGGGCACGACGTGCGCCGTGGAGCTCGGGCGAAGGATGAGGCCGGGCGACGGCGTCGAGGTGCTGCTCGTGGAGCCCGACCCGTGCCAGCAGGCGCTCTCCGAGCTGGACCTGGTCGCGGTGGGACCGTCCCCGCAGCCGCAGTTCTGCGAGCTGTGGCATCCGACGATCTTCCGCGACCTGCCCGTGACGGTGTGCTACAACCGCGTGGCGGCCGTGGAGCCCGACCGGCACCTCGTGCGAGTCGGCGAGGGCCAGGAGGTGCCGTACTGGCGGCTGGTGATCGCCACCGGCGCCATCGCGTCGGTGCCGCCGATCCCCGGGCTGCGCGATCGCACCATCACGATGTGGTCGGTGGACGACGCGCGCGAGCTGCAACAGGCCGTCGAGAGGCAGTTCAAGGCCGCCGCGAGGCAGCCCGATCCCGAGGAGCGGGCCCGCTCTCTCAGCTTCACCGTGGTCGGCGGAGGGGCGACCGGGGTGGAGATCGTGGGGACGCTCGGTCAGATGCTGCCCAAGCGCGCCCGCGAGGCGGGTCTGGACCCGCGCGACCTGCGGATGCACCTCGTGGAGGGACGGCCGGAGATCCTGTACGACCTGCCCGAGGAG